>JAQUSF010000158.1 GCA_028715215.1 Candidatus Zixiibacteriota bacterium | reverse complement strand
CTTGGTTTTCGACTCGTTCACCGCAATCACCGGGAACAACAAAGCACCGTTGTCAGCCATGGCTTTCAGTCTTATTACCCCGGTGGTGGTTTCCTCGGTACCGGCCATCACTTTCACCGCCAGCTCCCTTCGGGAGGTATGCATGGTGGAGACCAGGTCGGCACCGTCGTCCATCGTTATATCCGGGCGAATATCCAGAGCCTGATTGATATGTTTATAATAGGTCTTATTATCCTCGCCTTTGACGGCGAAAACCGCGATGCCGTATTCTTTGACCAGCGCCGCCGCCGTGTAATCCTGCGTTGACAGCGGGTTCGAAGCACACAGCGCCAGGTTGGCGCCCCCGGCTTTCAGGGTCTGCATCAGGTTGGCGGTTTCGGTCGTTACATGCAGACAGGCGGCAATATTGATACCTTTTAAGGGTTTCTCCCTGGTGAAACGTTCCCGGATGAGCCTTAAAACCGGCATACTTCGTTCCGCCCATTCAATTTTATCCCTGCCCTCGCGGGCTAGCTTCAGGTCTTTTATGTCGCTTCTCACTTTCATATCTCAAGCTTCCTTGGCCAGTATTTTGGCTTTGTCGGTTCTCTCCCAGGTGAATTCTTTTTCCTCGCGCCCGAAATGACCGTAAGCGGCGGTCTTTTGATAAATGGGACGAAGCAGGTCAAGCGATTTGATAATGCCCCGCGGGGTCAGGTCAAAATGCTTACGGATAAGTTCGACTATCCGCTCTTCGGGCACTTTGCCGGTAGTGTCGGTGAAAACCATCATCGAAACCGGCTCAGCTACCCCGATAGCATAGGCCAGTTGAATAGTACATTTATCCGCCAGACCGGACGCCACTACATTCTTGGCAATATAGCGCGCCATGTAACTGGCCGATCGGTCCACCTTGGTCGGGTCCTTGCCGGAAAACGCCCCACCGCCGTGCGACGCCATGCCGCCGTAAGTATCGACAATTATTTTACGGCCGGTCATGCCCGTGTCGGATTGCGGTCCCCCGATAACAAACTTGCCCGTTGGATTGATTAAAAACTTCGTCCTGCGGTCAATCAGTTCTTCCGGGATAACCGGTAGAATACAAATATCAATTATCTCTTCCCGGGCCTGTTTGGATATTTTCTTGCCGGTTTTATCGAGAATATTCTCACTGTGCTGCGTGGATAGTACCACCGTGTCCACCCGGTAAGGCCGGCCTTCCCGGTATTCCACCGTGACCTGCGATTTGCCGTCGGGACCAAGGTACGGGAGAATATTTTTTTTGCGAACCTCGGCCAGGTGCCGGGTCAGCTTGTGCGCCAGCATAATCGGCAGCGGCATCAACTCCTTCGTTTCCCGGCAGGCATAACCGGACATCAACCCCTGATCCCCGGCACCACCGGTATCCACCCCTTGGGCAATATCCTGTGACTGTATGCCGATGGCGTTGAGAATGGCACAGGTATTGTAAGTAAAACCGTAACTGCTGTTGGTGTAACCGATATCCCGGATAATCTTTCGCACCAGGTGATTTATATCCACATATCCTTTGGTGGTAATTTCACCGCCGACTATAACCAGCCCGACCGTTACGAAGGTCTCGCAGGCCACACGGCCGGAGGCATCCTGTCTTAATACTTCATCAAGTACCCCGTCCGATATCTGGTCAGCCAGTTTATCGGGATGACCTTCGGTTACCGATTCCGATGTAAACAGAAAATCACCAGCGGACATACTCATTTCTCCTTATTAATTTTTTTATTATCAGGGAAGTTCGATTTCGGACGAGTTGCCGATATTCAAAGACCGCCTGGCGCCCTTGATACTGACTTCATTTCCGATAAGAGAGTCTTCCATAACCATATCCCTGACTTCCGTTTTTTCACCTATAATGGAATTTTTTAAAATACAATTATCGACAATGGTTTCTCTGGCGATGGAAACATAAGGGCCGACAACCGAGCGGGAAACCCTGGCCGAGGGACTGATATAAACCGGCGGGATAACCAAAGCGTTATCCAGCTGCGGAGCATAATCGGCTTCCTCCAGAAGGCGGTGGTTGGTTTCCAGAAGGGTTTCTTTCTTGCCGCAATCGAGCCACTCGTCAACCTGAAACGGCACGAACCTGACGCCGTCGCGGATCATCATCTCCAGAGCATCGGTAAGCTGAATTTCACCGCGGGTGGTCTTACCCGAAGACACCAGACTGGCCAGCGGGTCTTTCAACCGCACAACATCTTTAAAATAGTACAGACCGATAATCGCCAGATTGGATTTAGGCCGGGACGGTTTTTCCACCAGCGACGTTACCGCCCCGTTTTCAATTTCGGCAATGCCGAAGCGGTGCGGGTCGTTAACAGGCATCAAACCCAGAACATAATCGCTGCTGGCGACGAATTTTTTCAGGTTGCACCGGACGATCGTATCCCCCAGAACAACCATTACCGGACCCTCATTTACATCTTTCAAAGCCAGGTTGACGGCATAACCCAATCCCAGCAGTTCGTCCTGTTTGATAAAACGGGCTTTAAACGAAAAATTGTCTTCAACATATCTTTTTATCAATTCACCCAGATAACCGACGACAAAAATAACTTCTTCCGGACGGAGCTCAAGAATCGGCTGAAGGACATGTTCCAGAACCGGTTTGCCGGCTACATATAGCAGCGGTTTAGGCGTCGTATAAGTATGCGGGCGCAACCGGGTACCAACCCCGGCTACAGGTATAATAACTTTCATCTATTCACCTTCCATTTTCCATCAATAATAGGCGAACCATCCCCCTTTGACAAGTCTAAATCATACCACCGGTACAAATGATTAGCGAAAATATCTAATAAACTTTTAAAACCGTATCCGGTAAGGTATAAAAATTAAAATTACTTATAGCCACCCGGTTGTATTTTAAAGGATTGGTGTCTTTTTCATAGAGCCCGACTGAAAAGCGCCCTTTTACCCCGGGATAATAAAATTTGTGATAAGCGACTTCAATCTTATCCTTCACCCATTCGTTGGAAGGATTTTCCGGTTTAAAGTCAAAGGGAATAATATTCCTTCCCTGGTTGCCCAGATTGGGCACTTCCCCGGCAATGTTACCCCTTAAAGCGACGGTAAAATCAACCGTAACCGGTACTCTGGGCATTAAATACATTTCAATGCGAAACCAGTCATTACCCAACGGACGAATCTGGGCTGTAACCAGGTCGATTTCCGGCTCGGTAAAATTGATAAATTTATTTTCCAGCGGTTTTTTATTCAAACCCAGATATGTTAAAAAAGCCTTATCCGGCAACGAGAGACTGTCCATTACAGCCGACGGAATCGGGGTCGAATCCGAGTATTCCCCGAATAAAGCTTCAAACAGGTACTGCCGGCCAAATTCCCGATATAAGCTGTCATTGTACAGAAAATGTCTCAAAAGGTCCAGCTGCTCGGTAAAAGTATGCTTTTTCCCGGGTATATTAAAATCAGCGGCTGCAGTGGTATCATCGACTTCTTTTTTCCACACCCCCAGAACCGCGTTTATATTTTTAATATTTACATCATCCGGGCGGGCAAATCCGGCCAGACCGTACCATTCGGCTGCCCGGTAATATTTATCTATCCCCTGCTTCAAGAGCGTATCGGCGAAAACCTGAAATCTCAAACCCAGTTTTTTTATTATTTCCGACCAGGCTTTGTTATCCAGAAGTTCCCCGTGTTGCGTATACAGTTCGGCAAAAGTACCAATGATGGTATCGAAACCGACCAGGGAACCATTTTCAATATTATCCAGAAGGGAAATCGCCGACGGCGGGAAATTATCCGGATTGGCGGCGGTATTATATACCGGTTTGTTAGGGTTATAACCACTGCAA
>JAQUSF010000007.1 GCA_028715215.1 Candidatus Zixiibacteriota bacterium | reverse complement strand
TATTTTCAATTCTCTGGACCCCCGGACCATCCACGATCCCCAGTTCGCCGCTAAATTAACGGGTCGCTCCGGAAAATACCGTGTCGGATTTATTTCCGCCTATGATGAAAATTCCTTTTATACCATCCCCCTGGAGGAATCCAACATCTGGCCTTTTAACGTGGGTAAAAGTTATGTCAATGTCTTGCGGGGGATGCGGTCTTTCGGCGATAATTCCCATTTCGGCTTTATTGTCAACGACCGCCGTTTCGAAGTGGGCGGATATAATACCGTCATGGCGCTGGACCAGCAGATAAGGCTGACCCGGAACTACTATATCACCGGGCAGTACCTTATGACCCTGACGAAAGAACCGGACGACAGCACCCTTTTTAAAAGCTCTTACCGTTTAAACGATGCCGCTTACACCATCGGCTTTGACGGCGAAGCCTATACGGGCTACGGTTTCATTACGCAATTACGGCGTAATTCCCGGCATTGGAATTTCGTCGTCGATTACAACCAGGTCGGCCGCAATTACCGCACCGAAACCGGTTATGATCCGTGGATTGATTACCGCAATTTTTCAACCTGGACCGGCTACAATATCTACTTTGAAAAGGGCATATTCGAAAGAATGACACCCCAGTTTTCAGTTGATACCCGCTGGAATTTCGACGGTGACAGCAAGTGGACTCATCTAAATGCCGCCTGGTCCGGCAATATTCGATATGCCCAGACCGGCGTCAGTTTATCTTTCAACTACGGTGACGAATCGTGGAGTGGCATACGCTTTAATAACCTCTGGAATCTTAATTTCTTCATTAACAGCACCTTCAATAACCGCCTGGCTTATTATTTCTCAATCAGCCGCGGTGTTAATCCGGCTCTGAACGTTCTAAACAAAGGCAAAGAGCTTTCCTTTGAAACCGGACTGGATATCAAACCGGTCGACCGGTTAATAATTGAGCCGAATTTTGAATACATAAAAAGCAATCATTTCAACACCGACGAGCAGTTATTCGAGAACTATGTATTCAGAACCAGGTTTCAATACCAGGCCACGAAAGCTCTTTCGGTCAGGGTTGTCGTTCAGCACAGCTACCGTGAGCGCCTCCAGCGGCCTTCCTCCTCAGGTGTTGACCGGGACTATGTAACCGTTGACAACAAATACTGGAGCTTGGACCCCCTGATTACTTACCGGATGAGTCCGTTTTCGGTTCTATATATCGGGGCTTCGTACAATTACGACCAGTTGCCTTACGATTACTATCCTCTCTACAGCTCCGTACCCAATCCCGAAATTGCCCCTGACTGGCAACTGGCCAACCGGCAATTTTTCATGAAACTGCAATATCTATTCCAGATTTAAAACAATAAGAAAAGGGAAATGGTAACAGCCATTTCCCTTTTCCTTTGAAATTCCTTCTTTTCTAATTTAAAATAACACTGGTTTTGAGGACTTCTCCCCCGCGGAGTATTTCCAGAGGAATCCGGGCGCCAGAAGGCTCTTTTATCAATAAATTTTTCAGTTGCAAGTACGTACTTATCGGCACATCCTTAAACTTTAATATGATATCACCGCACCTGATGCCGGCCTTATCGACTGGAGAGTTTTCGATAACCACAATGACCGAAGTCACAGTAGAGTCAAAACCGGAAAGCGGTGAAATCAACTGTCGGTATCTATCAGGAATTGTTTCCCGGGCGACGTCTTCACATAACAAGCCGACTCTATATTTTTTTACATTGCGAACCTTTATCTCCCGGTCTCTGGCGGCGGCCAGGGTCTGTCTTAAAAAGCCCGCATAAAGACTGTCCACTTCACCTTTATCATTCCGCGAGAAGGAAATCAGCCAGGGTTCTTTTTCTGAATAGAAACTGTCCACGCCGATGGGATAAAGGCGTTCATGGGCGTAATCCTGAAACCATAAGCGGTCATTTTCAACCCAGACTATAAAATAAAAGCCATCGGGCATGGTATACTCACCGGCATATTCATGCAATTTATTCTTTTCAAGAGATACCGGCGGCGGACGTTTGAAGGTATAATCCAGAGCAGCTTTACCGTAACTGTCTTTGATGGTGGCATCGGCACCGGCGTCCAGCAGGATATCAACGACCTCCTGATGGTCGGCTTTGCGGGCGTAGTGCAAAGGTGTCCAGCCTTCATGGGAAGCCGTATTGATATCGGCACCTTTCGAAATCAAAAGCGCCACAACCCGGGCGTTGCCTTTCTGGGCCGCCAGGGACAAGGCCGTGTTCCCCCAGGCGTTCTTATGCTCCATGTCGGCGCCCCTGGCCAGCAAGAGCAAGATGATTTCGGGCCGGTCGTGATTACAGGCGCTGAACAAAGCTGCGCACCGGTCAATTCCCTGATAATTGACATCGGCACCGGCTTCCAGCAAAAATTTGAGAACATCCCACTTCCCCCGGACCGCCGCCCAGCTAAGCGGCGTATAACCCACCTCATCCTGAGCATGTATGCGGGTGATATCTTTTGCCAGTATCTTTTTCACCGTTTTCAGGTCCCCTTTTTTAGCTGCTTCGTGGATTTCACCGGCCATGACATGGTTTGAACAGAGGCACAAAAACAAAAATGAGGATACATACCAGAGCTTTTTAAACATCTTTTACCCTTTCTCTTACGAGACCGCGACAGCGCATATACCCATTAAAAAAGTATCCGATAAAGTCTTATAATCCCTGATGTCTTTTTTTCTTTAAATCCCCCATGGCCATATATAAAGAAAAAAGTGTTAAAAGAACGTGTCATGACATACAGGTTTAAATTATCCGACTGCCGGTCTCAGCTTTAATTCGGAGAAAAGACGAATAAACGACACTTTTTATTTAATTCCTCAATCCGGCAAAATATAACTGAGATAAATATTTTTTTTATCAACTCGACTCAAATGTCAATAACAAAAATGACTTTCCACTCCTTTATTTAAATATGACTCGAAGGATTACAGGAAACAACGGGGTTTTATATTTAGCGGTTATCTGCTGATCCGGGACCCATCATAAGGGTAAATTGTTCCAGAAGATGTATATTGAAAGCTTTTCTGTTTTCAAACATTTCCTTAAGAGCCGGGTAAGGTTCGATAGCCGAGCGGTATACCCGGCGGGTAGTCATGGCGTCAAAAACATCGGCAATCGCCACAATTTTGCTGTATAAATGAATTTCATCGGCACCCAGCTTCCGGGGATAACCGGAACGGTCTTCCCGCTCATGATGCTGAACAATCGGATAATATGAAACGGCCGAGAGAAGGTCGGTTTCCTGGAGAATTTCATAACCCCAATAGGGATGCATTTGAATTATGTCGACCTCTTCCTCCGTCAGGGGTTCTTTCTTGTTGAGAATGGCTTCGTCAATCCTGATTTTGCCGACGTCATGGAGCAGGGCGCCGGTACCCAGGATATTAAGTTCGTCGATGTCGTCGATGCCGATATACCGCGCCAGAGCCAGTGAGAAAGTACAGACATTGACCGAATGCGAATAGGTATAGTAATCAAATGACATGACCTTCAACAGGTTATAAAAAGCGCTTTTTTTGGAAAGGATGAAGGAAACGGTATTCTCCACCAGGTGCTGACTCCTTTTAATATTTTCTCCCAGCGTCGGTTTACTTAAAACCTCCCGAACCAGACTGTTGGCACTGTCATAGACAATACTTGCCTTAACCCGGTCATCGACAACCGGGTCATCGAGAATCGCCTTGATATTAGTCTCAATATAACTTTGATAAAGTCCCCTCATCGATACCGGTACGTAAAGTTGTCTGATATTGTTTTCGAGGAGGGTTTCGCGGTTTTTTTCCGTGAAAGGCAAAAGAGCGTTACGATACAGTATAATATCAGCGCCGTTATGGATATAAAGGTCAAATTGCAGGACGCTGTTAAGACGTAAAGACTCCAGATGAATCGTTAAAAAATCATCGGTATTTATAGCTGTTTCAAAACCCACTTTCAATTCCCCCGCAATATCAAAAATATCGGTAAAATCTGACAAAACTTGACTTAAACCGACAAAAATGTCATCATTTAAGTGGTCGTATCCCTTATCATTATGATAATAGTTACAAAACCTTAAAAATGAAGGAACAAAATAATGCAGTAAGCCTGTACCGGATATTCTTCAGGCTGTTTCGGGTCAAAAGGCAAACTGGCTCTCTAAATATTACCCAGGTCTTTCCAGATTTTCATTAAAACGGGATAGCTGATAAACTGGCGCATACAAAGATTGAAGTCTTCCTCGGGGATGTCGCCGAAACGTTCCTGTAATTCTTTTCGGCTGCACATGACTTTTTTGAGTAATTTGCAGGGAAACTCGATGCAATAGGCACAATTTTTCAATTTTCGTTCCATTACGCAGGCTCGGACCGGGCAGTTTTTATCGGCCAGACGACCATTGTGAAGACAACCGTCACAGCGGACATTTTCGACTGTATAGTTTTTATGGCCAAAATACTTTCGCCAGCCATCGACCAGTTTTTGACGTACCCGGGAGTCATCCGAACGGGCGGCGCAAAGGTCACAGCGATAACCGCAACAGGAGAGTTCTTTTTTCATTGACTTTTTTTTACTTTTTCCTATAAACGCACCGGCCGGCGGTTTGTTGAATGAAAAGTGCCGACAGCTTATCTTTAAATTGCCTTAAAGGCACCCTGAGGCTATCTTATCATATTCAAATAATAATATCAGACAAAAGGTGAAATAATGAAGACAACATTTCATCAACGCCTGGTCAGGCTGATAAAAAAAATACCGCGGGGAAAGGTCGCCACCTATGGTCAAATTGCCCGGATGGCCGGTAATCCTCGCGCCGCCCGGCAGGTGGTCTGGGTATTGAATAGTTCCTGGGAAAAGGAAAAACTGCCCTGGTATCGGGTTATCAACAGCAAGGGACAAATATCCTTAAAACCGGGACAAGGTTATGAACTTCAAAAAAGCCTTCTTGAAAAAGAAGGAGTACTCTTCGATGACCACGGCCGGGTAAATCTGGAACGTTTTTTATGGACACCCCTGAAAATATAAGTTCACCAGTATTGTAAAATATATATACTGATGTTCAAGAGATAACGGTACCAGGACATCAAACAATTTCTATCTTTTTAATACTCTTATAACTAACAGTTTCCTGATTGATGAATAAAATAATATTCAGCATCAATAGAAAAATAACCGGTGCGTTTAATCTCTTATTAAGTAATAACTATTATTAAACTTGACATGAATGACAAAAAAGCAAATTATTTCATGCGTATATATATTGTACAATAGTTATTCGTAAATTTTATAAGGGTGGCTGTCAATGGATCTGGAACTTCTTTCAAGAATACAATTCGGTTTTACGATTGGTTTTCATTACCTGTTCCCTCCCCTGAGTATCGGCCTGAGTATTTTTCTGGTCATAATGGAGGGCACCTATCTTAAAACCAAAAACGAGTTATATCACCAAATGACCCGTTTCTGGGTCAGGATTTTCGGTTTAATCTTCGCTCTCGGGGTAGCCAGCGGGATTGTAATGGAATTCCAGTTCGGCACCAACTGGGCGACCTACTCAAGGTTTGTGGGCGATGTTTTCGGAAGCGCCCTGGCGGCTGAAGGCGTGTTTGCTTTCTTTCTGGAATCGGGCTTTTTGGCCATAATTCTATTCGGCTGGGACAAGGTCAAACCGCGGACACATTTTATCGCAACGCTCCTGGTTGCTTTTGGAGCCCATTTTTCGGCTATCTGGATTGTCGTCGCCAACTCCTGGCAGCAAACCCCGACCGGTTACCATATAGTCGAGAGCGGTATGAACGCCCGGGCTGAAATCCTGGACTTCTGGCAGGTGGTGTTCAACCCCTCGTTTCTCGACCGTATCAGCCATGTCTATATGGGTGCCTGGCAGGCAGCGGCTTTTTTTGTGCTCAGTGTCAGCGCTTTTTACCTTTTAAAAAAGAAACATGTCGAGTTTGCCCGGGGGTCGATGAAAATAGCCGTTGCGGTCGCCCTTTTCGCTTCGATCATGCAGCTGGTTACCGGCCACAGCAGTGCCGCTACCCTCGCTCAAACCCAGCCGGCCAAACTGGCGGCATTCGAGGGTCATTACGCCGCCAGCGCACCCGCCGGACTGTATCTGCTCGGCTGGGTCGATGAAACCGACGAAGAAACTATCGGCATTCAAATACCCGGGTTCCTGAGTTTCCTGATCGCTTTCGACACCCAGACCCCGGTAACCGGCCTGAAAGCTTTCCCGCCCGAAGACCGGCCGCCGGTAAACCTGGTTTTTCAAAGTTATCATCTGATGGTGGCTATCGGGATGCTGCTTATCTTACTGGCCGTAGTCGGAGCGATAACCTATCGCTCCGGACAGTTATTCAAAATGCGCTGGCTGTTATGGGTGTTCGTTTTCTCGGTTTTACTGCCGCAGGCAGCCAACCAGCTGGGCTGGTTTTCCGCCGAAGTCGGTCGCCAGCCCTGGATTGTCTATGGCCTTCTGCGAACATCGGAAGCCCTCTCAAAAAGCGTGACCGCCTCCGAAGTCGTTATTTCCCTGGTCCTCTTTGCCCTTATTTATATATTGCTGTTCGTCTTGTTCCTTTACCTGTTAAACGAGAAAATTCAGCATGGTCCGGTTGACGACCGGGTGGCGGAAGAAGGGAGGCGGGCATGAGCCTGGACTTGAACACTATCTGGTTTATCCTGGTCGGAGTGCTTTTTACCGGATATGCCATTCTCGACGGTTTCGACCTGGGCGTCGGTTCGCTGCACCTTTTTACGAAAAATGACACCGACCGTCGTTTGATGATTAATGCCATCGGGCCGGTCTGGGACGGCAACGAAGTCTGGCTGGTTACCGGCGGCGGAGCACTTTTTGCCGCTTTCCCCGAGGTATACGCCACCTCCTTCTCCGGGTTCTACATGGCCATGATGCTGCTGCTGGTTGCTCTGATATTCCGTGCCGTGGCGATTGAGTTCCGCAGTAAGCGCTCTTCACGAACCTGGCGGCAGACCTGGGATACCAGCTTCGCCGTTTCCAGCATTATGTCGGGCCTCTTAATCGGCGTGGCGCTGGGCAATATCGCCTGGGGTATTCCCCTCGACGACGCCCATGAATTCGTCGGTTCCTTCTGGAGCTTATTGCACCCATATGCCCTGCTGGTCGGGATTACTACCGTGGCGCTGTTCATGATGCACGGCGCCATTTATATCCTGATGAAATCCGAAAACGAACTGCAGAAACAGGTGCGCGGCTGGGTCAATAACACCATCATATTTTTTATCATTTGTTACGCCATAACCACCATGGCGACCCTGCTTTACGTACCGCACATGTCCGCGACCATCCGACAAGTTCCCACTCTGTTCATTATTCCGATATTGAATATGCTGGCGATTGCCAATATTCCGCGCGAGATTCATCATGGCCGCGAGTTCCGGGCGTTCCTGTCATCATGTGCGGCGGTAGCCCTGCTTCTGACGACCTTCGGGGTGGGCATGTTCCCCTCCCTGCTATTTTCGAACCCGGAAGCCGTTAACAGCCTTACGGTGTACAATGCCGCTTCGTCGCCGAAGACGCTGAAAATAATGCTGATAATCGCCGCCATCGGGATGCCGCTGGTAATTGCCTATACTTCGAGCATTTACTGGATATTCCGGGGGAAAGTCAAGCTGGGTTCACACAGTTATTGAATTCTCTGAAAGCCGTCAGAATCTTCATATCAGACGGCTTTTTCATATACAGCAATACCTTCCCTGCCATGTTTTTGACTTCAGGTCTGGCCAATTATGAGCGTACCGCCATTTCACAACAGCAAAGATGCCAGGCTGAAATAAATAATGATGGTGCAAATATCGGCAATAGCCAGAGTTACCGGCCCGGCCGCAATTTTCGGGTCAAGCTTGAGAGCATGTAAAAGAGCCGGAATACTGAAACCAAAAAAACAGCTGACGAAAATTATAAAGAAAATGCTTCCGCCAATCGTTACTGCAGCCATCCCTGTCCCACGCCAAAACCATACCGTCAGACCGACAACGAGCCCGCAAGCGGCTCCAAGGAGCAAAGAGGTACCCGCTTCCCGCCAGAAAGTTACCAGGTACCATTGCAGAGTAGCCCGCCTCGAACGCAAAGTCTGGATTGTTATCGTCATCGACTGCATACTGACGCTCTCGCCCAGGCCCAGCACCAGTGTCAGGAAAAATGCCAGGACCAGGCTTTTGGCCAGAGTAGTATCGTAAATACTGGTCAGCAGAGCGCAAATAATTCCCCCCACCAATGTGGATATCAGCCACGGGAAACGGAATCTGAAAGCACGAAACGGAGAAGCCTCGCGAACCTGTGAAACACGAAAACCAATCGATTCAAAAACACTTTCGATTTGACCGCGTTCCGCCACATTGAAATCTTCCTCTGCAAACATACCAATATCGATCACCCCCACGATATGTCCCTGCTGATTCACCACCGGCAGAGCCATAAGTTTATGGTGCGCCAGCAGTTCATGAGCTTCCAGAATCAAGGTGCTTTCCAGAATCGACACGACTCTTTTAACCATCACATCGAATACCTTTTGTTCCAGAGAGGCCGTGAGCAAACGCCGTGTCGGAACGACACCCACCAGACGACTTTCACTGTTTACCACGTAGAAATAAACAATCCTTTCCCCGAGTCCGTGAGAACGGATCTCGTTCAGCGCCTGCTGAACGGTAACGTCCTGGTGCATCGTGGCTACGTCCTTTCGGGCTACCGACGAAACGGGCTGATAAAGATATTCCTTTTCTGATATTTTTTTCATCCGGGGTCTTTCATCAATTGAATGATATAATAACTTTCACAAAATTTCATAGCTGACGGGGTCTACCAATGTCCCTAAATTAAATAAATCAGTCTTTTCAACAACTTACTAATAACCAGTTACCTGCTGTTATATTCAACAAACAACCCGCGAGAGTCAATTTAAAAGACAATAAAAAAGCCGGCCCCGGCGGGTCGGCTTGAGAGGAAGCGTGAAAATAATTATTAAGGGCAGTCCGGCAGGGGAGTATGGCTCAGATAAAGATAGTCGATCAGCCGCGTTATGTCGGAAATATCGGGCAAACCGCCGCTTACGTTAACATCGGCTTCCGCCAAACAACAGAGCGGTTCATTAGATATATATAAGTATTCAATCAAACGCGTTATATCGGAAATATCGGGCTCCTCAACTTCGGAGCAATCGACGTTACCGGTATAGCCGATGCAACAGGCAAAACAGGGGTCGGGGATACAGGTAGAGCCGTTCCCCATATAGGATCCGCCGGCAGCCGCCGCGTTTTCGGGTGAAAGAACCCAGCAGGTATCGTTAAGGCAGGTGGCACCGCGCACTGTCGAGGGACAGCAGTTGTTAAGCACCGGGTAACCTCCATAAGGTTCGAAGACACTCATTCCCGTTTCGAAATATTCCTCAAGGAGTATAACGTCAAGCCAGTCCACATAACTATCTCCGTTCAGGTCACAGACCCAGAGATTAGCCGGCTCCTGTATGTCGTAAAGAAGATAGCTGGAAAGAAATACCATATCTGCAATTTCCAGGGGAATCCCGTTACCGTTGATTTCGCCGGTCCCGGCGCAGTGTTCCTGAGCAATAAAAAGGGCGGCCTCAATAAGAACGAGAATATTGCCTCCCTGATATTCGCCGGGTATCTGTTCGATGTAAAGGGGGTTCAAACCGCCGGAAAAATTCTCGATATCCTCCCATTGATTGGGGTAATCAGTAAGCATCCAGGTGGCCGGTGAGAGACACAAATCAGCCGTACTGGGATAAGCCTGATAGCAATCGTGATAATACGTGCCGTGCGGACCGGAGATATTGGAAGCGTCGTTGTGCGCGGACGGACCGTGTCCGCTGGCACCGACCGGCGGCTCGCCCTCGTGGTAGTCGAAATACGGGTCAGAGATACAGAGTTTGTGGTCAATGTCGGAAATCCCGGCCAGGGTAACATAATGGTTCCCCAGCCACCGACAGGCCAGTCCGGGTTCTTCCTCATAAAAACTCAAAAGCAGAATCACATTCTGGCAGGCTTTCAAGCTGCTGGACAGTTCCTTGAAATCCGGTCCGACCACCACCCGGGTGGTATAGCCCATTGTGTCAAGAACCTCGTTTTCCAGCCAGAGCTTGAAACCATTTTCCAGATCCAGGATGCAGGTGCCGGGAATGCCACCCCCGCCCTGATCGACGTTACAATATAAGCCGAGCTGGTAGATGAAGTTAAAGACGTTACTGGTATCATGGTCATCCCATCGCAGTTCCGGGTCAAGGGAGACAATCAGGGGATATTGATCGTAGAAATTATGCTCCTGGTCGGGCCAGAAAGGCCGCGGGTCGACCGGGAAGGATTCGAATTTTGAATCGAACCACCACATGCAATTCGCCAAAGCCACCGGACCGTCCCAGACCCATCGGTGGGTCAGGGGATTTTGCCAGAGCTGATGCTGCTTCTGGTCAAAATCCGGCATGCCGTTGGGGCAATAATCAAGAAAACCGGGCTTGTAAAAATCACAGGTGTCCTGAGAAAACACTCCCGCCACAAGGAACAAAACAACAAAGGCCAGTGGAGGAGTAAATTTTAAAAGAAAGGTAAGGGGTTGATAAGACCTCATAGTAACGCTCCTTTAACGTGTTAGTTTTCAGTTAAGTAACAGTCACTTTAACAAGCGTATCGAAGTAACCCCTTAAGGTAAGTAATTAGAGAAAATTGTCGAAGTCTGTCCCGGTTGCTTAAACTTATAACAATATACAATTTAGTATATATTTGTCAAGTCTTTAATGGGCGATACCTTTTAAAAAAGACATATATCTCTTCCATGCATATACCGATTTACCCCTGTAACCGGTTCAGCCGCGCGCGGGCGTCAGCGATTTCCTCCAGCTCTATATCCGGTTCCTCCCAGTATTTCAGAACTTCCCGGTAACATTCGACAGCCTGTCCGGAATTTCCGCGAGCTTCCTCGGCTCGGCCGATATAATAACGGGCTAATAAATAACGGTAGGCCTGGGTGGTGGCTTCTCGCCCGGCAGTCAGACGGGTGAGCATTTCCTTGCCTTTTTCATAATCGCCTTTCAATACCAGAATCTTGCCGTATTCATACTTGTCACCGGAACCGACCTGATTGGGATGCTCCATTATACCGGCATAAGCTTTCAGAATCAAAGCCGTATCCGACGTCGCGTTACCGTCGAAAAGAATGCTTAAATTTTCCACCAGCGACCACATCTCCTGGGGTAAGCTGGCCTTGAAATCCCGGATATTGGCATTGAGAATCTCACGGGCTTCCGGTTCATAAGAGGCATCTATATCCAACAATAAAAAGGCATAACCAATAAGCTGAAAACCCTTAGCCCACTGATATGACTTCCGGGAAAAAATCAAAGCGCTGTCAGGATTTTTCAGGATATTCAAATAATAAGAGGCCAGCAGGTGCAGCTGGGTAAAAACCTGCGCACTGTCGCCGGTTTTGTATGCCTGTTCGAGAGTTTTCTGTTTATATTCACGCCCCTTGATGAACAGGCCGTGCCAGTTGGACAGATTTTCCATGATACCGTAATACGTCATCAGCTGATAAGGGTCGTCGGCATCATTCTTCCTTATCGTTTTGGCATATTTTTCAGCCCGGGCAAAATCACGTTTCAAAAAATATATCCTGACGAGCAGTTCCAGAGCGTTTTCGTCGTTCGGCCGGAGCCTGAGAAGTTCCTCACATTCGTTGATGGCGTTGTCGAATCGTCCGGTTATCATATAATATGTTGACAATAACTGGTAGGAAGAAGGTGATTCCGGGTAATATTTCTTCATTTGTAAAGAGTAACTTATGGCTTTTTCATAATCATCCTGCTGGGCATACAAAGCGGTAATATTCTCCAGAGCCAGTGGAAACTGGGGGTCAAGCATCAGAACCGTATCAAGCTGTGCCAGGGCTTCGACGGTGTTATTGGCCAGGCTGCTCAGGAAAAGAGCATAAATAGTCCGGGCTTCCTTGTCATCGGGATAATTACGGACGAAACTTTTGAGCTTTACATAGGCATCATCGAATTTCTGGTTAAGCCAGGTATCGTAATAGATATCGAGTAAATTCTTTTCTTTAATGGGAAGTTTATCTTCATACTGCCGGGCTTTATTAAAATAAGGCGCCCCCATCTGGTTACGACCTTTGAAAGTATAAGCCATCCCGATACGCATATAGGGCAGGGCAAAGGTGGAATCGATGGCAATAGCTTTGTGAAACTGTTCAATAGCCTCATCCAGAAAGCCCAACCCGAATTTTTCCATCCCTATGATGTAATACTTGTAGGCTTCGGGTGAAGAAGACGTAAAGGTCGTGATATCTTTTTTCCCCGCCATAGCCAGCTGAATATTAAGCGATTGAGCGATCTTATGCGTGAGGCTGTCCACCAGGACAAAAGGGTCTTCCCCGATAACTTTTTCACCCAGTAAAATTTTACCGCTTTCAACTTCCTCCAAACGGGCGTCGATTCGGATTTTATTTCCCATTCTATAAAACGAGCCCGACAGGGCGGAGGTAGCCCCCAGCGCCCTGGCGGCGGTGATACATTTCTGATGACCAGGCAGGCCGGCGCCAGCGGTCTCATCCGCTTCCAGACGGTCAAGAACACGATTACGGCTGATAATATTACCGGCGCCGCTCTGGACGAGGTCGGTCAGCAGAATTTCCGGAAGCCCGGCCTGCAACCAGTCAAGCTCGGGATCGCCGGTTTTGTTTTCAAAATTTAAGATGGCCAGGGTATTTTCACGGGCCTGAAGGGGTGTATTCGTTCCCGGGGCACTTTTAAAAAAAACCTTGCCCCCGACGACAATTAATAGCACCATCGCCACTAAAATGACAAAAGCCCCGAGTAATTTGGCGCCCCTGAAAACAAAGACTTTACTTCCGGCGGGCAGTTTATCCCGGATAATAGAAGTCGTGTCCGAAATGCCGCTTTCATACTGGCGACGGAGGCTGCGAATATCCACCACCAGGTCACGGGTGTCCTGGTAACGGTCATCCGGATTTTTCTGCAAGCATTTATCGATAATGCGTTCGAGCTCAGGGGGCAGCGTCTCGTTCTTGTGTCGAATCGGCACGTGCCGGCCTTCGAGTATTTTGGCGATTATCGACACTTTATCTTTTCCATCGAAAGGAAACTCCCCGGTCAGCATGCGATATAACAGAATCCCGTAAGCAAAGATATCCGAACGGGTATCAACCGTTTCCCCTCGAGCCTGTTCCGGCGACATGTAATTAACGGTACCGATGATTTTGCCTTCCTGGGTTAATTCGCGGGAAATGGTATCGGTGGTGTCACGGTCTTCGCCAGCACCCGACAGGTCAACCGGTTTGGCCAGACCGAAATCGAGAATCTTGGGATTGCCCTCTTCGTCGATTTTGATATTATCAGGTTTAATATCACGATGCACGATGCCGAGCTTGTGGGCCGCCGCCAGCCCCGCGGCGACTTTCTCCGCAACCCGGAGAATATCGGAGGTGGCGAGGCTTTTTTTCTGAAGATAATCCGTCAGCGACAGACCGCTGATGTACTCCATCACAATATAATTCAAATCCCGGCCGGTTTCCCGGTCCCGGGCGGTGTCCATATCGTATATGGCCATCACATTCGGGTGAGAAATCCGGGCCGCGGTTTTGGCTTCTCTTTTGAAGCGTTCCAGACGGTCGGGATTATCAAAAAATTCCGCCTGCAGAATTTTAAGAGCCACCTGGCGATTCAACTTGACATCTTCCGCCAGGTAAACCTCGCCCATACCGCCTTCGCCGATTTTCCGGATAATCCTGAAATTGGCAAATTCCTGGTCTGCTTTGAACATCATTTTTCAGCTCTCTTCACTATCAGGATGGTTATATCGTCCGACCGGGGAGCCTCACCCATAAACTCGTTCAAATCTCCCATCAGCCGCTCGACAATTTCACGGGGCGTTTGGTGACGATTTTCCGTTACCAGTTTCTCCATTCGCGATTCGCCGTACTGGACGTTTTCCCGTTCGGCTTCCGTCACTCCATCGGAAAATATAAACAAAAGGTCGCCGTCAGCCAAATCAATAATCTGCTCCTGCCAGACGGCAAAATCAAAAGCGCCAATCATGATTCCCGAAGGTTCCAGGTGACTCAAATCCCCGCCGGATTTAACCAGTAAAGGCGGATTGTGACCGGCGTTGATATAGCGCAGGCGGTGCCCGCCCGGTTCCACCAGACCGATAAAAAGAGTCGCGAAATCACCCGGGGCGCTGTAACGATACATCTGCAACGATACCTTCCGCACCATCTGGGCCAAATCCAGCGTTTCGGATTCATAGAGGATTCGGAAAGAAGCCAGAATGTTCGACATTAAAAGAGCCGCTCCCATCCCCTTTCCGGAAACATCGGCCACGATAAACAGCAAGCGGCCGTCGGGTAATAAAGTCAGGTCATAAAGGTCGCCGCCGACCGAGCGGGATTGTTCCTGGAAAGAATATACCTGGTAGCCGGTTATTTCGGGCGGCTCCCGGACCAACAGATTTTTTTGAATGGTTGAGGCGCGGCGAAGTTCCGATTCCATGATCTGCATCTCCTGACGCTCCGCCAGCAGAGTGTAACTTTGCAGACGGGAAGCGATAATGTTGCCGAAAGTGGCCAGCACGCGAAGGTGGTCGTCATCGTACTGCTGGGAAGGCCGGGTGGTATCGGCATAAAGGATACCCAGAACCTTCCCCTCGTCAAACAGGGGTACGGCCAGGGCCGACTTTAACTCCGACATGATTATCGACTTCTGCCCGGCAAAACGCGGGTCATCAAGAGGATTGCTTATCAAAATGGCATTTTTATTGGACACAATTTCTTTAACGATTGTCCGTGAGAGGGTAAATTCACCGGGGTCTTTACCGCCCGGAAGCAGCGAAGCTGCGGTATAAACCTCCTCCTGGTCATCGGAGACGAATAAAACCGCCAGGCGCTCGGAGGGGATTATTTTTGCAATCATGACCAGCGACCGCTGTAACATGACCTCCCTGGCTTCCGGTAACACGAGCATCTTGGCCATCTCGAAAATGACCGGGAGAAGCTCCGGTTTTTCGGTAACTTTCGTCGGCAGAGGTTTGAGGGCTTCATTGATGGACAGAAAAACCGATTTAACCGGCTCGTTTTCGGATAGCCGGGCACGGGCGGGAATACCGGCGGCACTGTCGGTTTTATCCTGAAGGGTCAAACGGAACTCCGTATCCCCGAACATCAGCCGGTCACCTTCCCTGACCGCTTTCCGACCGATAAGCCGACTGCCGTTTATAGTCGTGCCGTTGTGACTGTCGAGGTCGGTCAGAAATATTTCTTCGCCGTTTTCGTTGACATCCAACCGGGCATGATTCCGGGAAATGGTTTTATGCGGGACACAAAAATCACATTCCTTCTTACGACCTATTGTATACCGTCCCGGTTCCAGAATCCACGAATAGAACCTCGTCCCATCAGTGCCTACCAGTTTTAACATTAACTAAAAAACCTTTTGTCCCGATTATCGCCTTAAAGTGTGTTTATTTTATAAGTAAAATGATACAACAGGAAATATCTCTATACAAGTAATTTCTTCCCGCCGGTAATGACTGAATGAGGAAATTTTGCATAGATTACCTCAGACATGATTACGCAGCATCAGTTCTTTCGGGTGCGGATTGAGATATACCTGGTCGCGGATGTAAATGATTTCATACTTGTTCAAATAGTGTTTTAAGAGGGTAACAGGTACGATAAGCGGCACCAGTTGCCGGTGATATTCATTTATTACATTTAAAAGGTCTTGTTTTTCAAGGGCGGTGAGATGTTTCTTCAAAAACCCCAAGATATGCTGTAGAACATTGACGTTTTTGGAGGTGGTGGTTTTGAATGCCAGAGTTTCCATAAACATCCGGCTGTAAGCTTCGCGCATTTGAGCGGGGGAATATTTTTTCAGGTCGGCTACCAGTTGCCCCAGTTTTTTGTAACGTTCCGGCGAGTGCGCCAGAAGCAGGTACTTATGGACAGTATGAAAGCGAACCAGTTCGGCCCGGGAATAATTCTCATTGAACAGGTTTTGCAGGCGGTGATAGGCGAAAACGCGGACGATGAAATTTTCCCGGAGTTTAACATCGTTGAGCCGGCCTTCCTCTTCCACCGGCAAAAAGGGTAACTGTTTAAGAAGCTCGGCGGCATACAGCCCCCGGCCGTGGCGGGTCGGCATGCCGGTGTTGCCGTACACGCGAACGCGCTCCATCCCGCAACTGGGAGAATCCTTTTTTAAGATATACCCGCTGATGGGCTGGTTTACAAAAAGCTGCACCCGCTTGCGGGCATAAGTATTCATCCGGTTGGTCCAGTCACGTCCGGATTTCACCCCCACCAGGCGCGGGGCACTGACCTCGCCCTGAAGCCGTACCGCCTCGCGGGGAGTTCCCATACCAATGGCCACCTCCGGACAGACCGGGACAAACTCAAAAAACTCGCCGAGGATATCGGTAATATAACGGTCATGCTTATGACCGCCGTCAAAACGCACCCTCTGCCCCAACAGACAGGTACTTATGCCGACTTTGATACGCATCTTTTCTTTCTTCATCTCTTTATCTCGATGTCGGGAAGGTATTCTTTGCCGGTAATGATGTCAAGGAACATCATCAGCCTCTTCCTTACCGGCAAATAAGTCATCGATTACCCGGCGGCGATATTCAAAAATACCCTCAAGTTGTTTCTTGACAAAAAGAATATCAACCAGCTGTCCGGGAAAACCAAACGGCAAAGCATAAGAGACCCGGTCACTTATAAGCGTACCCTTATCGGTTTCAAGAAAAGTATGGGTGTGGTGCCAGAACTTATATGGTCCTTTAAGCTGGACATCGACAAACCGCATGGGCGGATTATAATCGACGATAAGGGTACGCCAGTGCCAGCTGAAACCCAAAGGTCGGATAGTGTAATCAATAACCGTTCCGGTTTGCATGACAATCGGTCCCGGCGTCAGGATTTTAAAACCGAGGGCGGGCGGGGTTATCTTTGCCAGATTTTCGGGGCGCTCAAAAAAAGCGAATACCTCCCCGACCGGTTTCTTGACCAGTTGTGTTTTTTCAAGGCGATATATCTTCATAGCCCGCTCTTTTCCAGTCGTTCAATCTTCTCAATATATGCCTTTACCGGGAATTTGCGCTGACACCCCTCATAACTCATATAGCGCACCTGCCCGAAAACGGGTCGGTCGAACCAGGGCCGGTCGTGTACCCCGCCGAGCGACCAGGCGATACCGGTATATCCGTTGGGGTCACGGCCGTCCAGTTCATAGCGGTCGTTCAGGTAAAGGGCGGTTTGAAATGCATCCTCCGGCGACAAAGACCAGGCCAGGATTTTTTTCGCCCAGTACATGCGCAGATACCCGTGCATCTTCCCCGTCAGCAACATCTGTTTCTGGGCGGCATTCCAGAGGGGATCATGCGTCCGTCCCGTTTCCAGTTGTTCCATCGGATACAGATACTCTCTGGGGTCATGGCTATGTTCCCGGAGTGTTTTTTGAGCCCAGCGGGGGAAACCGTCAAAAGAATCGTAGCGGTCATTATAAAAGCAGAAATTATCGGCCAGCTCCCGTCTCACCACCAGTTCTTCCAAAAAGCTTTCCTGACTTTTCAGATTTTTATCGAACCGTTGAGCTTCCAATGCCACCTGTTGCGCGGCGATCTGCCCAAAATGCAAATAGGGCGAAAGGTCGGACGGGATATCAAAAACCGGATTATTACGCTTTTCATAATAATCCCCCAGACGCTTTTCAAAAAAAACTTTCATCACCTTCAGAGCTGCTTTCTCCCCCGGTGTCCAGGTTTTAATTACAGTAACCGACCGGTCGACTTTGAGATTGCGATATACCCCGGACCAGTCCGTGGCGGGGTAATTATGTTTCCATGCCAGGGGATGTTTCTTTAATTTCGGAATGGGAGTTAAAAATTCACCCAGTTTCCTGATGATTTTCGGCCTTAAGGTATAAGCGGCGTATTCCTGTTTATTCGAAGCTTCCCAGACAGGTACAATATTATGGGCATCCACTTCATAAAAAGGGATGTCTGACTTTTTTGATACATTCTTTATCCATTGCAGATTCAGCCGCAAGGGAGAAAAATCCGTCACCAGGAAGGCTATATTATTCATTCTCAAAAAAGCCGGTATTGCCGTCTTCGGCTGCCCGGACAGTAAAAAGAAGGGAATGCGCAGGGAAGCTAATTCCTTTTCAACCATTTCAAGAGAGCGCAGCATGAAGGCATACTGACGCCAGGTCGCCCCCAGGTAATCCGGGGTCAGACAAAACAAAACGGCCAGGGGTTGCCCGGTTTCAAGGGCTTTCTGCTGTGCGAAAAGCAAAGCATGATTGTAGTGCACCCGCTGGTCACGTTGCATCCAGTAAACGACGGGACCGGCTATTTTCCGGCCATCCTTTATCACCCGGTACCGGCGGGAGTCAACGAGTTCGAGATTCATGTTATCCTGTCAATCGCCATATAATTATTGGAAAACGACCAGCACACCCTTAGATGACACCGGTTACTTTTAGCTTATAACAAGTAAAATAAGAAGTGGTTGAATATTTTCCCGGTATTCCAAGAAAAAATATTTCCCTACGGCAGGATCACCGGCATACCCATCATGGGCCAGATGAATTTCACAAAGACTGCCAGTATTAACATCAGCAAAATACTGGCGGGGATCCCTGACATAAAAAATTCACCGCTGGTAAATTGCCGGCTTTCGTAGGCTATGGCGTTGGGTGCCGCTCCCACCAGCAGAAGGAAGGGCATACCGGCGGTAACCAGGGAAGCAAACAGGACCACTTCCGGGGCAACATTAAGATAAGGTGCTATAACGAGAGCTACCGGCAGGGAAATGGCGATAGCCGCCACGTTCATGATAAAGTTAGTCATTATCAACACAAAAAAGGCAATCCCGAGAATAAAAATAAAAGCAGGGGCATTTTTTAAAATAGTGAGCCATTCAATAGCCAGCCAGCTGGCAGCGCCGGTTTGCCACAGGCAGAAACCGATACTCATCGCCCCGCCGAAAAGAAGAACGATATTCCAGGGAATTTCTTCCAGGTCTTTTATCGTAAGGACCTTAAAGAGGAAAAACAAGATTGTGGAAATCAGAATAATGGCGCTTTTATTAACCTCGGCCAGAAAAGGTATACTGGAACGCAAGCTCATGGCCAGAATAGTCGAAAAGACAATAACCAGGGTAAGTACTTCCGTCCGGGACATCGGGCCTAGATTTGAATAAAGCGTTTGTGCCCGTTCCCGAAGGCCGGGGATGTTTTTTTGTTCGGGACGAAAGAGCAACATCATCAACACCCAGAGTAAAAACACCATCACTATTCCCACCGGAAACATGTAATAGGACAATTCAAAGAAAGAGATTTCCCGACCGGTTATATCCCGGAAGAAACCGATAGCCACAGCACCCCGAGCGGCACCCAGCAGGGTAATGATACTTCCCGCACCGGCCACAAAAGCCATGCCGATAAAAAGACCTTTACCGAATTTGGTGGGTTTACTGTTTTGTTCATAAAGCGAATAAATAGCCATCAGCAGGGGATAAATCGCCGCCGCCACGGCAGTGTGTGCCATTATCAGGGTCAACCCGGCTGTCATGACGAAACAGCCGAGGTAAATCATGCTGGTCTTTTCACCCACCATCAGCAGCATTTTATAAGCCATGCGTTTGGTCAGGCCGGTCTTGGCAAATGTCATCCCTATAACCACCGAACCGACAATGAACCATACCGAGGGGTCCATAAAATTGCCGAAAGCCACTTCCGCCGGGCGAATTAAAAACAACGCCTGGGTTACCCCGATAACAATCCCGGTAACACCAATCGGTACCACCTCGAAAACCCACCAGATACCAGCCAGTAGAAATAAAGCCAGGGCGGCTTTGCCTTCGCGGGTCAGGGGAAAGTGTTCCCCTTTGGGGTCGACGGCATCGGGCCAGGCCGGCGAAAAATAGACGGCACAAAAAAGGGCAACCCCCAACGTTATAAAAGCCAGCCTCTTCCAGTCGAGGCGGCGCACGGTGCGTGCCACATAGATCTCATCGGGTCTAACTAATGGTTTTCCTGTCGCTGATTCCTGACTCCCCTGTTTTTTAAAGCGCTTGAACATCATAATCTTATCCGGGCCATGATAAAACTTACTCAATCGAAAAGCATATGGGCAATTTCATTAAAGACATCCACACTGCGAACCACCCCCACAACTTTCTGGTCTTTAACAACAGGTATCAAATTCAAATCCATATTGACCATTTTATAGATAATTTTCGCCAGATGGTCCTCGTAATCAACGGTCGTCACCACCGGTTGCATAACTTCCGTCACCGGCAAGCCGGACTGGTCCTGAATACTTTTGGCAATTTTACCCTGTGAAAGGTCCACCAGGTTCGGGTCGACTTCAATATTAAAAAGTTGTTTCCTGTGAGTGATGGGCATGGTTTTTAAAAATTTGGGTTCCAATCCACGAAGAATATCCCGACGCCGGACTATACCCAGAAGCTGTTGATTGTCATCGAATACCAGCAGGGCGCGGGGCAAAGACCGCTGTCCCTTGACCTCGATGACCGACATCTCCATCTCCGCCACCGCTTCTTTCAGGCTAAAAGTATGCGGAATATTGGGATATTTGTTTAAAGGAATCATTATATCTTTGGCATGTTTGGTTGGCATTTTATAACGCTCCATCTGTTTTTTTGCACTAAAAAGGACAGTTCGGTTTTATATTAAACGAAAAACCAACCTGCCAATGGAATAATATGCACCCCATCAAGTTAATTTTTTTCATTTTGAAAGACCAGCCCCTGACCGGAAAGTCATATTGTAAAGGCGACAAAAACTCTGTATCCGATAGGTTATTTCGCCCGCTTCATAAAAAAAACAATATATAATTTTTAAAAGGATAAAAGTCAATACATATTAAAACCAAAATATGACCACAATCCTGAAAAATGTTAAGTACTTAATCTATCATAAGATAATATTGTCATAAGGCGCCGACATATTTCTTCATCTCAGATTTCCATAACGAATTGCCGCAACTCACCCACCCTTAAGTGTCTATTTCCGGGGAACCGGTTCTTTCTTTTTCTTGTTGAAAACTTAACATGTTAAAGACACTTACCATTTTTCTATTACTGAGCGGGCTGTTCTATTGGGGCTTAGCTCTTTGTATAAACAGTTCCCAAAGAAATCAGGATAGACAAAAAGGCAACTTAAACTGTAATAGCAGCGAGGACTTGCATATGGATGACAGAATAAAGAAAAGTGATGCCCAGTGGCAATCCCTTTTAACTCCCCGGCAATATTACATCACACGTCAGAAGGGGACAGAGCCGGCTTTTTCAGGTCAATATTATGAAAATACTGAAGACGGGCAGTACCTGTGTGTATGTTGCGGGTCGGCATTGTTTTCCTCGGCCACCAAATACGATTCCGGTTCCGGCTGGCCCAGTTTTTGGGCACCGGTTGATGATAAGGCTATCGAAGAACACCGCGATTTAAGCCTGGGGATGGTGCGAACCGAAATTACCTGCCAAAAATGCGGCGCCCACCTTGGTCACGTCTTCAATGACGGTCCGCAACCTTCGGGATTACGCTACTGTGTCAATTCAACCTCATTGAAATTCGTGAAAAAGGATTAACAATCACCAAGGATATTCATCGACTCTTCTATCCCACATAATATTATGCCCGTCGGTAAAAAAAGTAGCCAGGATAAGTATAACCATATCAGGTATCTTCTCTGGGAGCATGAGACTTAAGGTTACCTTTGCCGGTGTGGTATCGTAACCCGGAGGAGCATGGACCAGCAACACATATTTTGTCGCGGAACAGTGTTCGAATCTATATCTATAAGGACAGCTTAACAGGCCAAAAAACCCTTGATAATAAAGAATACCGGAGTCAGCATAAATATTCTCTTGTATCTTTACTTTCCATCTCCGGGATTTAATATTATATAGTTTTATTTGATTTGCAGACAGAAGTTAATAATATTACCGTAAATATTATAAAGGGGTCGGCGTTTGGCTCAGATTTTTCCTAAGTGGACTAACAACATTCAGACTTATCTTGCCGTCCTAAGCGTTTTCTTGGCAGTTGCGGCCGTGGCTTTTATCTGGTATTATTTTTCCCCGTGGTACACCGATGTCGGTTACCAGCCGTTACAGCCTGTCGCTTACAGTCACAGACTTCATGCCGGCGACCTCGGTATCGACTGTCGATACTGCCATAATTTTGTCGAGTATTCTCCGCATGCTAATATTCCCGCCACCCAGACCTGTATGAACTGTCATAACCTGATATTACCGGAAAGCGAAAAGTTATTACCGGTTCGGGAAAGCCGGTCGGTTAATTTCCCTTTACAGTGGATAAGAGTGCATAAAATACCCGATTACGCTTATTTCAATCACAGCCTTCATTTGAAGGCGGGGGTAGGTTGTGCCAGTTGTCATGACGATGTTTCCCGGATGGATATTGTTATCCTGAAAATGCCCTTGAGCATGTCCTGGTGTCTGGACTGCCACCGCCATCCGGATAATCATCTGCGCCCGCCGCAAGAGTTAACCAGCATGGACTGGCAACCTTCGGCTGAACAGGCCGCAAATGCCGAGAAGGTAATACAGGAAATGAATATCAACCCGCCTGTTACGGATTGTTCGGGGTGTCATCGATGAGCGACAAAGTGAAAAATGAATATAAAAAATACTGGCGAAGTATCGAACAGCTGGCTGACAATCCGGAATACCGGCAGAAACTCCTGTCACCATACCATGCGAATCAAGAAGAACAAGATTCCGGTTTATCCCGACGTAATTTTCTGACTCTCATGAGCGCCTCTTTTGCCCTGGCTTCCCTGGCCGGCTGTCGCCGCCCCGTGGAAAAAATCATTCCTTATGTAGCCCAACCGGAAGAAATTACCCCCGGCCTCGGGCAGTATTATGCAACCACCATGCCGTTCGGAACATCCGCTATAGGTATCCTGGTGCATACCCGTGAGGGCCGGCCGATAAAAATCGAAGGCAATCCCGACCATCCCTCATCACAAGGGGCTACTGATTTCATCACTCAAGCCTCCCTCCTTAATCTCTACGACCCCGACCGTTCCAAAAAAGTCCGGCATCGCGGTACCGAAGACAGTTTCGATAATTTTATTTCATTCTGGCGCGAACAAATGACGTTATTCGCCGCCGACAAAGGCCGGGGGCTGGCGGTCCTGTCCGAAACTTTTTCCTCACCCACTCTCAACCGTTATCGAAATGAATTTATAAGGACTTTCCCCCAGGCAAAGTGGGTATGCTGGGAACCGTTCAGTGATGAAAATATTTTCAGAGCTGTCGACAGAATTGCCGGTCAGGGACTAAGACCCCTCTACCACTTTGACCGGGCTGAAGTAATTCTCGCCCTTGATTCCGATTTCCTTTTGTACGAAAGCGATGCCGTATCTGCCGCCCGGGGATTTGCAAAGGGTCGCCGGGTTTTAACGACCGATGACAGGATGAATCGTTTATATGTAGTTGAAAGCAATTTTACCGTAACCGGCGCCATGGCCGACCATCGCCTGCGGTTAAAAAGCCGCCGGGTCGGGAATCTGGTAATGGCACTGGGAACAGAATTAAAAAAGCTGGGCTTGAACATCGACGGCATCCCGGAAACTTCAAGTACGGTTTGTGGTGAAAAATGGCTTTCCGCCCTTGCTCATGACCTTGTCAGCAACCGGGGGAAAAGTTTAATTGTCGCCGGTCACCGTCAGCCGCCACCGGTGCATGAAATGGTCATAAAGCTTAATGAAGCCCTGGGTAATATCGGTGCCACACTCACTTTTAGAAAGAGACATGAGACCGCCGTCCCGAATTCGGAAGCTTTGAATCATCTGGCCACGGCGATGAACGACGGTGACATAGAGACTTTAATAATCCTCGGCGGCAACCCGGTTTATAACACCCCGGCCAACCTGAAATTCAACGAAGCCCTGACCGGAATTAAAAACAGCGTGCACTTGAGCAGTCATGTCGATGAAACTTCGCAATTATCCGCCTGGCATATACCAAGGGCGCATTATCTGGAAAGCTGGGGCGACGCTGTCAGCTCCGAGGGTACGTACAGTGTGATACAGCCCATGATTGAGCCGCTGTTCGGGGGATATTCCGATGTGGAGATTTTCGCTTTTCTGGCCACCGGCCTGGATAAACCCGGGTATGACATCGTTCGGGATACCTGGAAAAATCTCCTTCCGGATGGCGATTTCGAGAAGAAATGGCGCCAGGTACTGCATGACGGTTTGTACAAAAGTACCCCGTTAAGCGATGAAAAAGTGTCGATTAAAAATACGGCTATATCACCGGACGATATCGCAAACACTGATAATGAAATGGAAATTAATTTCTACCTTTCCAGCCTTTACGATGGCCGCTTCGCCAACAACGGCTGGCTCCAGGAACTTCCCGAAGCTATCACCCGGTTAACCTGGGATAATGCCGCTCTTATCAGTCCGGCTACGGCAAAACGCTTACGTCTGAAAAACCAGGAAATGGTAAAAATTGAATACAAAGAACATACGCTCGAGATACCGGTCTGGATTTGTCCCGGCAACGCCGATAACACTATTGCCCTGCCGCTCGGTTACGGCCGAACAGGCAGCGGGCGCATCGGCAACGGCGCCGGTTTTAATACCTACCTGCTGAGAACCGGCGATTGTCATTATTTCGGTTCGGGAGCAAAGATATCAAAAACAAATAAAATTTATGAACTGGCCAATACCCAGGACCACAATCGCATGGAGGGCCGACCGATAATTCGTGAAGCCACGCTCGAAGAATATCGTCGTAGTCCGAATTTCGCCAAAGAAATGGTCGAACATCCGCCCCTTAAATCCCTCTACCCCGACCATGACTACAGCAAAGGTTACCAATGGGGAATGGTCATCGACCTGAATACCTGCATGGGCTGTAATGCCTGCACGCTCGCCTGCCAGAGCGAAAATAATATCCAGATAGTCGGTAAAGAACAGGTGCAAAAAGGTCGCGAACTACACTGGTTGCGTAACGACCGTTATTTTATCGGTGACATCGACGCTCCAAAGATAGTCTATCAGCCGGTGCCCTGCCAGCAGTGTGAAAACGCCCCCTGTGAACAAGTCTGCCCGGTGGCGGCTACCGTCCATGACAGTGAAGGTCTTAATAATATGACCTACAACCGCTGTATCGGAACCCGCTACTGTTCCAACAACTGCCCCTATAAAGTCCGCCGTTTCAACTTTTTCAATTATATTAACAAACTTACGGAAATCGAAAAGATGGCGCAGAACCCGGATGTCAGCATGCGCTCCCGCGGTGTCATGGAGAAATGCACCTTTTGCATACAGCGGATTAAAACGGTAAAGACCAGAGCCAGGCTGGAAAACCGGGCCGTGACCGACGGCGAGATAAAGACCGCCTGCCAGCAGGTCTGTCCCACCCAGGCGATACAATTCGGCAACATCAACGACCCGGCCAGCCGGGTGGCCAGGCTGAAAAAGACCGACCGTAATTATGAACTGCTGGCGGAGTACAACGTCAGACCGCGCAATTCGTATCTGGCTAAACTAAGAAACCCAAATCCACGGCTGAAGGATTACAAAGACGAAACAGGTTAACAGTGAGCTTCGAGATATCCAAAACGACCGCTATGCCCGAGGATGCCCCTTTGATTGCGGGCCACCCGACTTTTGGTGATATTACCGACCAGATAAGCGGCATCACCGAACGCAGGACGCCGCCGGTCTGGTACCTGGCTCTGGGAGCAGCGGTTTCTCTGCTGATGGTGCTGGTCGGGTCTGTCGGTTACCTGGTCTGGGAGGGTGTCGGCATCTGGGGTCTGAACAATCCGGTCGGCTGGGGCTGGGCGATAATTAATTTCGTCTGGTGGGTCGGTATCGGTCATGCCGGTACGCTGATATCCGCAATTCTCTTTTTACTTCGACAGCGCTGGCGGACTTCGATAAACCGGTTCGCCGAAGCCATGACGCTGTTCGCCATCTCCTGTGCCCTGATTTTCCCGGCTATTCATGTCGGTCGCATCTGGGTTGTTTACTGGATGTTCCCTGTTCCCAACCAGATGGGGATGTGGCCTAATTTCCGTTCCCCGCTTTTATGGGACGTTTTCGCCGTAAGTACTTATTTCACCGCCTCGCTCCTGTTCTGGTACACGGGTCTGATTCCCGACCTGGCCACTTTCCGTGACCGTGCCGTCAAAAAAATAAAGAAATACATCTTCGGCGCCCTGGCGCTGGGCTGGCGCGGCGGCAACCGTCAGTGGCGGCATTATGAACTGGCCTACCTGATTCTGGCCGGCATCTCCACCCCGCTGGTTCTTTCGGTGCACAGTGTCGTCAGCACCGACTTCGCCGTAAGTATCCTGCCCGGCTGGCACACCACCATCTTTCCGCCCTATTTCGTGGCGGGGGCTATCTTCTCCGGTTTCGCCATGGTGGTAACTTTAACCATCGTTGCCCGTAAAATCTTCTCCCTGGAAAACATTATCACCGTCAACCATCTCGAAAAAATGACCAAGGTGATACTTTTGACCGGGTCGATGGTCGGTTACGCCTACGGCATGGAATTTTTCATCGCCTGGTACAGCGGCAATATTTATGAACAATTCGTATTCATCAACCGCGCTTTCGGTCAGTACGCCTGGGCTTACTGGATTATGATCGGTTGTAACGTGATTGTCCCCCAGCTTTTCTGGTTCAGGAAACTTCGCACCAGCATCACGGTGATGTTCCTCGCCTCCATCCTCATCAATATCGGCATGTGGTTTGAACGGTTCGTTATCGTGGTTACTTCCCTGGCGCAGGATTTCCTGCCCGCCAGCTGGGATTATTACAAACCGACCATCTGGGACATCAGCACTTTTGTTGGCTCGTTCGGCCTGTTTTTCACGCTGTTTTTACTTTTCATCCGGTTTTTACCGATGATATCGATGACCGAAGTAAAGGCGGTTTTACCGGAAGCCGACCCGCATAACTACCGCCATGGAGACCGTCATGAATAACAAAGCCACTCCTCGAATACTGGGTCTTATGGCGCAGTTTGACAATCCGGCAGCGCTTTTGGAAGCGGCTCAAAAAGTACGCGATGCCGGTTATAAAAAATTCGATTGTCATTCCCCCTTTCCCATCCACGGCATGGACAGGGCGATGGGGTTAAAACGTTCCTCCCTGGGCTGGCTAGTCGGCGTAGCGGCACTGGCGGGGACATCAGGCGCTCTGGCTTTGCAGTGGTGGTCGAGCTCGGTTGCGTACCCGCTGGTTATTTCCGGTAAACCGTTTTTCAGTTTCCAGGCATATGTCCCGGTGACTTTCGCCCTGGGAGTGCTTCTCTCGGCCTTTACCGCCCTGGTCGGTATGCTGGCGTTCAACGGTCTGCCCCGCCTGCATCACCCGGTCTTTTACTCGGATAACTTCGCCCGGACGTCCAACGACGCCTTTTTTATAAGTATTGAAGCCGATGACCCGTTGTTTGAAATCGAAAAAACCAGCGCTTTCCTGACTTCAACAGGCGGTAAAAACAAGGAGGTTTTAAAGGAAGAATGAACACCTTAAGAATACCCGCCTTTATCCTGACGACACTCGGGCTTATAAGCCTGGTGAGCCTGTCCGGTTGCACCCGGGAGTTTCCTTCGGACAAACCACCGGTTCATCTCAACCCGAATATGGACAATCAGCCTAAATACAAAGCCCAGTCAAAGAGCCATTTTTTTGCCGACAGCGCGGCTATGAGACCACCCGTAACCGGGACGGTCGCCCGGGGACAACTTCACGACGACAATATCTATTACACCGGTTCTGTTAAAGACAGCCAGTATATTGATAAGAATCCGATGACCCTTGACATGCCGCTTTTAAAAAGAGGCCGGGAGCGTTATGATATTCACTGTTCACCCTGTCACAGCCGTCTTGGCGACGGCCGGGGTATCATCGTCAGCCGCGGTTATATATCGCCACCCAGCTTCCATGACGACCGCCTGCGGCAAATGCCTGACGGAAAAATATTCGACCTCCTTTCCAATGGGATACGGAATATGTCTTCTTACCGGGCTCAGGTAAAACCCGAAGACCGCTGGGCGATGGTCGCCTATATAAGGGCTCTCCAGCGCAGTCAGAACGCCCGGCTCGAAGATATTCCCCCGGAAATACGTGAAAAGGTAAAGCCATAATGAAAATCGACCGGGAAACATATCGACTTATCGATAACGGTAAAATTGGCTCTATCGCCCTGACTATCGGTCTTATGGGACTGGTCGCCGGAACCGTTGGTTTTATTATCGACCGGGAGCAGTTCTTCCATGCCTACCTGACGGCGTTCATTTTCTGGTTATCGCTGTCCCTGGGTGGTTTGTTCTTTACCATGCTGCATCATATTGTCGGCGCCCGCTGGAGCGTGGTGTTAAGAAGAATTTCAGAAAATATCATGGCGGTAATGCCGCTCATGGCGCTTCTGGCTGTCCCCCTGCTTTTCGGCCTTGGCGACCTGTATCACTGGAGCCATGAAGATATTATCGCCGGCAATAAGCTTCTCCAGGGCAAAGCAGCTTATCTTAACACCACCTTCTTCATTATACGAATGGTCGGTTACTTTATCATCTGGCTTGTCCTGTCCCGCCTTCTCTATCAGGTATCTTTAAGGCAGGATAAGGGTCACCAGGTTTCCCTGACCCGTAAAATGCGTCTCATCAGCGCTCCGGGTATTATCCTGTTTGCCGTTACCTTTACTTTCGCCTCTTTTGACTGGCTGATGTCGCTCGATGCCCACTGGTATTCGACCATTTTCGGTGTCTATGTTTTTTCCGGAAGCCTGCTGGGGATGCTGGCGTTGATGACCATTATAGCCGTAACATGGCGTAAAAACCACATCCTCGACAAAGATATTACCGTTGAACATTACCACGATTTAGGCAAGCTGATGTTCGCTTTCACCATCTTCTGGGGTTATATGGCTTTTTCGCAGTATTTTCTTATCTGGTACGGCAATATTCCCGAAGAAACCTTATGGTTTTTACATCGCTGGGAAAACTCCTGGAAGATTGTATCCCTGGTCATAGTGTTCGGCCATTTCGTCATCCCTTTCTTCCTTCTCTTTCCACAGGTAACCAAACGCCGTCCCGGAATGCTGTTGTTCATTTCCCTGTGGCTTTTGCTGATGCACTGGCTGGACCTTTACTGGCTGGTTCTGCCGACGCTTCACCCGCACGGTGTGCATTTCTCCTGGCTGGACCCGGCAACCATGCTCGGAACCGGCGGCCTTTTTATCTGGTACCTGGGGCGCAGAACAGCGGCGGTTCCCCTGTTGCCGACCGGTGACCCTCACCTGGAGACTTCTAAACATTTCATCAACCATTAGGTTACTATATGCCCGAAAGCACCAATTCACATAATATCGCCGAAACCAAACGACCTGAAAAAAGCGACCTCAAACTCCTGAAGGCCCTTATCTACGGCACCGTGAGCATTTTCATCGCGGGAGTGGTGATTATTTTTATCTGGGATTACTCCAGCACGGTTAATGAAAAAAACTTCGAGGGAACGGGCATCAAACCGTCATCGGAAACACGGTCGGAACTCCGAACTCGCGAAACCAGGGAGCTGACTACCTACAAGTTAATGGTTGAAGCGCCAGCAGTTTACCGCCTTCCCATAGAAAGGGCTATGGAATTGCTGGTGGAAGAGGCTCACCGGGAACAACTGAAAAACAACCGGTAACGGTTTATTATATACTCTTTGATTATTTTTTTTAAGTCGTCCGTCTTCGTGCTGACATTATAATGGTAAAATAAAACACTTGATAGTAGTCAAAAATAATATTTTTTTCAGATATGATTCACCCGGTAAAATTTCTCTGGATTGGCATAATAACCCTGGCCTTGGTCGTCTTTTCTTATGACCACGCTCAGGCTTATATCGACCCGTCCACGGGCAGTTATATCCTTCAATTGTTACTGGCGGGAATCCTGGGGGCTCTGTTTACCTTGAAATTATACTGGAGAAGAATAAAAGCGGCGTTCGCTCAATTATTTTCAAAAAAACAATCGAGCCGAGAGACATGACCGCAGATGCCATCCAGCCGGCTTCATTCCGTGACCCCGACGGTTTCATTTTTAGTCGTGACCATATCCTGTACCGCCAGGTAAATAAAACCTATCAAAAACATTATGAGCGTTTGATGACTTCCGGGCTTTATGACCACCTGGTCAAAGCCGGGTTATTGATAACCCATGATGAAATCGATATCCCTCCGGCCCGACCCGATATTTATTATCGTATAATCAGACCGGCTCCGGTTCGCTTTATTTCGTACCCTTATGAATGGTGTTTCAGCCAGCTTAAAGATGCCGCTCTGGTGACACTGTCGGTGCAGAAAACCTCTCTCGAATACGGGCTTACGTTAAAGGATGCCTCGGCTTATAATATTCAGTTTGTTCATGGCCGGCCGCTCATGATAGATACGCTTTCTTTTGAAATTTATGTTGAAGGTACCCCCTGGGTGGCCTACCGGCAGTTCTGCCGGCATTTTCTGGCACCGCTGGCTTTAATGAAATATGGCGATATCCGCCTGGGCATGATGCTTCGTAATTACATCGATGGTTTACCGCTGGATTTAACCTCACGCCTTTTGCCATTTCGAACGTGGTTTCGTTTTGCCCTGCTGACGCATATTCACCTGCATGCGAAAAGCCAGAAACACTACGAAGCTAAACCGCGGGTCGCCACCCGGCGTAAAATGAGTCTGACTGCGTTCAAGGGCCTGGTGGACAGCCTGGAATCCTTTATAAAAAAACTTTCTCTGCCGCGCCGCCGGTCCGAGTGGAGTAATTATTACGACCACACCAATTACACGTCGGCCGCTTTCGAACATAAACTGTCCCTGGTTGATGAATTTCTCGAGCAGGCGCAACCCGCCGCTGTCTGGGACCTGGGAGCCAATATCGGGCGGTTCAGCCGTCTCGCCGCCGCCAAAAACATCCCGACTATCGCATTCGACATGGACCCTTATGCCGTAGAGAAAAATTACCTGACCGTAAAAGCGGAAAGAGAAAAAAATATCCTGCCTCTCCTGGCCGACCTGACCAATCCCAGTCCGGGCCTCGGGTGGGAAAACCACGAACGTCAATCGCTTATCGAACGCGGTCCGGTCGATGCCGTCATGGCTCTGGCTTTGGTTCATCATCTGGCCGTTTCCAATAACCTCCCCCTGGAATATATAGCCCGTTTTCTGAGTAATACCTGCCGTTGGCTGATAATAGAATTTATCCCCAAAAGCGATTCCCAGGTAAAAAGACTCCTGGCTGGCCGGAAAGATATTTTTGAAAATTACACCCGAGCGGCTTTTGAATCAACGTTCAGTTGCTTTTTTACTATTGAACGTTCGGAAGCACTGTCCGAATCCGAAAGGATTCTATACTTAATGCGTAAAAGGTAAATCGGTTTTTTAATATTAAAATCCAGACTTGTTCTTACGCCGCCTTACCGGTTTTCTTTATTCTGTCCGGGGGAAAAAAAACAGATTATTCTCAAGCGGAAGGATTAAGACATATAAAAAGCCCATGAGCCTTGTACTCATGGGCTTTAATAATTAATAATTTATATAGAAATTATTTTTTATGATGCTTGTGGAAATTATGACGGAATCCATGGCGATTCTGAAACTTATTATCTTCCCTGTCACAATGGCCGGGACCGATTAAACCATTATTATAGTCATCCAGCATATCATGCCAGTTTAATACCATATTCCTGTCTCCTATGCTGAGACCATCCCAATCCATCCAGTCATGTTCGGCCAGGAATTCATCGGCATCTGCAATAATATCGTCAACGTCGGAGTAACCGGCACCGGTAGCTATATTCAATTTGGCGCCCAAAAGCTGAGCATACAATTTGGTGATGCCGTTGGAAGGTCTGCCATAAGTCTTCTGAACGAGCACATCGACCGCCATCGCAGCCGTGGTAACATGCAGGCTCTTCGTACCCTCGGCAGTACCCAGCCAGACCGGCAGAAGGCCGCTGACCATATCAGCCTGGGGACCGAAACCGGCATGATTCTTCCAGTAACCAATCGTAAAGGTACAGCCGTCATCGGTTTCGTAAGGTTCAATCTCAAATTTGAAAATCGATTGTTTTTCCACTCCGGTTGGATCCGGCCAGCCGGTAATAAGAAGTTCGGCCTTGCCAAAATTCTGGTCCGGGTAATATTCACTTATCATGGCATCCGCAAACGGAACGATGGTCTCACAGGTGGTACCGTCGGTATTGGTGAAGCAGATTTCCAGGTAAGGCTGATTCATGGCATTTTCACGCGAGTTGTAAACCTGACGGGGATAGCTGTGGTCGCTCTGAGCTAACAGGAAACCGTAGTTATCATAAGTGCCGGCCATCCAGCCTTCCACGAGAGTGGTTATGTCAACTTCGTACCAGCCGACATTATCAGGCTGGAAGGAACCAAAGATATCATTCATATAACCCCGGTTGAAATTGTTCCAGGTCACGACCGTTTCCAGCCAGGGGTCGGTGATTCGATGAACATTAACAATCTGGTTACTGGCGATATTTACATAAATGTGAAAAGTAGCTGATTCCAGAGTCCCGTATTCAGCCAGGCTGAAGCCGCCCATAGACTTGGCCCCGGCAGTAGTCGAATCCTCGTTGATAAGAGGGTTGGAATTGTCCGAACAGCCAACCATCATCATGCCCATTACCATTATGAGCATGAATAACTTAGTCAGCTTCATCATAGAGTTTGCCTCCTTTAGGTATAGTTTTAGACTTAAATTTCAAACCAGTAGAGTTAGACCAGAGAAAGACCAGTTAATAAAACAAAAACATGGTAGTTTTGTTTCGATAAATATAATTACAAATCTGTATATACAAAGATAAAAATGAAAAAAAACATATATGATTCAATAAAATGTAAGTTTTTTGCACATTTCCGGAGTAAACCCGAGGGCATGAGCTTGACAGGTTAACTTATTGTTCAATAATAGATAAGACTACAATTCAACACTTACCTGGATTTCACCACCATACTTGCCGACCGTTGTCGTAAATAAAAAGGCGTTCTTCCCGGTCAGACCCTTCCTCCACCAGCCAGTAAAATCCCCCGGATGGTACTTCTTTAAAGATAAGGGATTGGTTTTCTGCAACAATTTCTCCTTGCGACTTCCAGCCGTCAGCCCAGTAAAACAATTCATATTGTTTTCCCGGCCTGAAAAACGATGAACCGGCGCCGACAGAATCTATTTCCAGCCGGCGTCTGGCCGCGGAATACAATTCGAGGTTAATAAGCCGGGTAGTATCAGACGGGAATTCCCGCATCTGACCGTCCACCATTAAAACAAATGGCTCCCCGCAAGGAACGATTTCCTTATTAAGGTAAAGGGCCGGAAGATACGCTATGTCACGACCCATATCCGTAAAAACAGCCTGCTTATCTTTTATCCGGCCCCAGTGGATGGCTTTCCATTCCCCGGAGTTAAAAACACACAAATAAGCCACATCGACCGAGTCCGGGATATCTTTATTGAGGGTCACCGTGACATCGCTGACCGGAACATAGTCAGCGGTGACATCAAGATAACTTTTCCCGGCCAGCCAGCCGGGAACATGTTCCTGTTTTCTATCCTGGAAAACCAGGTTTTGCTTTACCCGGCGATATAATTTACGATAGACTTTGGCTAATTTGCCGCTAAGGCGATACTCTCCTGGATTGCTTTCCCCGCCCATAAAAGGAATAACTATGCTTTCGGTATTCAGGATGGCATTCCAGGCATGGTTATTTCCGGTATCCGCCCAGTAGGGGGTATAATCACTGGTTACTGCCAGGCCGTTGGCTCGCATGGCATAGATAGTCAGATTGGTCATATCCTCACAGCGGCCCTTTTTCTGTTCGAACATCTCCGCCAAACCCTGGTCGGTCGGGTGATAATAATAGCGGGGGTCAAAAGTGAACCAGGAACGGATATCGTCATTTATAAGACGCGTCGCTTCGATAACATCGGTTGAAACAGTCATCCGGGCTTCAAGATTCTGATATCGTTCCCAGAATGGTTCGCGCCAATTTTCCAGCGGTTCGTTACTGCCGCGGTAAGGCAATACATATTCACAGAAGTTTTCAAATGAAAGGTTTTTGGCCCAGGGTTTCTCCCGCCAGGCTCTGAAGGCCATATCAATCTGAGTCTTTAAAAAGTCAGCCGTTATGGTTTCAAGATCTTCGATTTTATCTTTATGGTCAAATTCAAGAGGGCCGAATTCTTTTTCAAGTTTATCAAAAGCTGCCAGCAGGCTTTCATAATTCGGGTAATCCAGAATATTGAAAGGGATCTCATTTTTGACCGAATCATGAAGATAAAATGTTACATAACTATGCCCTTCCATATTGGCTATCAAAAATTGAGCGGCTTTATATTTCAAAGTGTCATTTGACTGGAGATAGAAATCAAGGACCTGTTTCAGTTCCATGCTGTTATCGCCGGCCAGTTTCATGGCTTGTGAGATATCAGCCTGGATGTCGGAATTTTTATTTGAAGCACAACCGGTTATATACCAGAGCGTTAAAACAATTACTGCAAAGAAACGGGGGAACAAAAAACAGCGCGACATATTACCTCCAGAATAAAGCCCATTAAAAAATATCATGTTAAGAATAAAAAGCCGGCTCCAGCACAACAACATAATTTTTATAGATACTGGTCGGAAGCGACAATTTGCTGGAGAGCTTTTGTCTTTTTATTTCTTTCCCAGTTGAGCTGGCCAATTTCCGCTCCGGCAATAAAAACCACCGAAGTATAGTAAATCCAGAAAGCAACCACGACCAGAAGGGCATAAGCTCCATAGACCCGGTTAATCGAGGCAAAATGGGTTATATACAAGCCGAACAAGTACTTAGCTGATTCCCACAAAATGGCGGCCCATAAAGAACTCATAATAACTATTCGCCGGGGTAATTTTTTCTGGGGTATTAACAGGTACAAGATAAAGAAAGAAAAAAAGATAACCATAAAAGAAAGACCCTGAAAAACGATATTTTCCAGCCAGTCGGTTTGAAAACTTTTCAAAAATTCCTGACTTTTGGCAAATTGCTTGATAATTTCCACTGCCGGTAAAAGTGTCGTTGAAATTAAAAAATAAACCAGCACGACCAGAATCAATCCAAAATCACGCAGTTTCCCGATGACAACCGGCTGTGAGGTCTTAATGTCGTAAACGGTATTGAGAATTGTCCGCATACTGCTGAAAACGCCACTCGAGGCAAAAAACAAACCGATCAGGCCGATAATACCGGCGAAGTTTTTATAAGCTTGAAATTCCTCCACCCGGTCATGCACCATCTGCTTTATATAAGTAGCGTACTTTTCATAAGGAATAGCCCCGTCGATAAAAGCATTGAACTCCTCGGCAATATACAACTTCTCGGAAAGAATCCCGGCCAGATAAAAGACCACCAGCATCAAAGGCACGATACATACAAATAACGAAAACGATAACCCGCCGGAAAAAAGAAAAAGATGGTGTTCATCCACTCGATGATACAGACCACCGATATAATGATGCCACCAGTCTTTGAGATTTTTCCACGAGAATGTTTTTATTATTTTTTTAAGCCGGGCTTTCTTAGGCTTCGTCACCGGGAATCCTTTTTATTACAACAGGGTTCATCTTGTACTTTTTAATATTATGAAACCGTCTCGTTGCGCAATATACAATTTCATTTCTTTATCCGTATTTTTACTGACCTTAATCGGATGGTTGGTTCACCACCGTAACTCGAACCGGCGGCGCCTGACCCTTCTTGTCTTCACCCTGGTACAAAGTCAGGTGCGGATAGGGAATTTCGATATCCTGCTCATCGAACCTGATTTTCAAGCGGCGGTTAAATTCCCTTCCCACGCGCCATTGTTTAATGGGTTTGGTTTTGATACGGGCTCTAATAATCACAGCCGATTGGGCAAACTCATCGAGACCCATAATTTCAAGGGGTTCAAGAATATCGTCCCGGTATTCCGGGTCATGCTCCAGTTCTTCACCGACCATCCGAATAATCTTCATAACCTCATCGACATTCTCCCGGTAGGCAACACCGATATTGAACACATAACGGGAATAGTCCTTGGTCATATTGGTCACGATGTCAATCTGACCGTTACGGATATAGTGAACATTACCGGCCATATCCCGCAAAATAACCATCCGCAGGTTAACCTTTTCAACCAGGCCGCCCCGGCCGGAAATCTGCACGACATCGCCCACCCGGATCTGGTCCTCCATAAGAATAAAAAAACCGCTGATGATATCCTGTACCAGATGCTGGGCGCCAAAACCGACCGCCAGACCAATAATCCCGGCGGCCGCCAGAACCGGCCCCACCTCAATACCCAGTTCGCCGAGAATCATAATCAAAGCGACCACCAGGATAACCGTCTGCATGATATACCGCACCAGCGAACTCAAAGTATCGGCTCGCTTTTGCATTTCAGGTTCAAGCCGGGTTTTACGAAAAACGGCAAATATACGATTAGCCAGCACCCGGGAAACGCGCAGTGCCAGTAATGCCAGAATAATTATTAAAAGAATTTTCAAGCCGTGTTTTAAAAGCCAGGCGGACAAAAGCAGCCATATTTCATGAAGATTCATCTTAACCTCCTGTAAAAAAGCCTATTTTAGAGCCTTTTAGCCATATACCGACTAAACCGATACCCTTACAGGCGGCGCTATCCCCTGTAAGATTAATCGGCTATTATAGCCGGTCAATCGGTTTTTTTTAAAGTAAGAGAGACCGACAGTCAGAGCAAGTTGTTTTTGTCCATAATCTAAGCAAGCAAACCTGCTAAATGTTATCCTGAATAAAACCTTGTCTGAAACCGCAAAAACCGGTAAATTTTTTTAAAAAAAGATACTTGACAAACCCGACATTATTTGACAGTTGTAATATGAATTACACTTTTCAAGGTTATTTTTTATCTTAAAAAAATTTATTTTTAGAAAGAAATAGTTTTGACATGAGGATAAATTATAGTATAATTTTAAAAACCTATAAACCGGCAATATAGTAAAGCGAACCGAAGTTCGCGTAGGGAGAAATTTAAATGGGTCTACATTTAAGCAAAGCATTGGTTTATGCGCTCCATGCGCTGGACTACATGCACGAAAAAGGCGCCGAACGGCCAGTGATGGTCAGAGAAATTTGTGAGAAATACTCTTTCTCATACGACACGGTTCTTTCCGTCTTACGCCGTTTGAGCCGTGGAAAATTACTGACCACTCACCGGGGTATAAAGGGAGGCTTCTCCCTCAGGTATCCGTTGAAATCCATCAGTCTTCTCACACTGGTAGAGACGCTGGAAGGTCCGGTGGAATCCATCGACCCCCTTCAGACAGGTGTCGGCAATACCCGTGTTAAACGGGCGGTCGTGAAAAATGCGACCAAGATCAATGATGCCTTTCGCAAGCACCTGCAGAGTACCAGTTGTCTCAAAATGATCGGGTCCTGACCGACCTGTTTCGGCTGCATCAGATAAGAACACGGCTTCTTTAACGGCCAGGCCCGAAAGAAGCCGTTGTAATACCTGTTGTTTTTTTTCAGCAATAAATAATTATAAGTAGTACTGGTAATAATTATATATTTTGCTAAAATAGAGGAACTGTTGCGGCTTCCCCTCTTTTATTCCGCCGGATGCCAGCCGTTCAACCGAAGGTGACCAGAAGCGTTCCTGCAAAACCCAGGATAATGCCGAGTATCCGGTATACCGTCAGCTTTTCGCGAAGCAACAGGGCTGCCAGGATAAATATAAAAACATTGCTCATTTGATTGAGCGCCGAAGCAATTGAAGCCTGGGTGAATTTCATGCCGGCCAGCCAGAGAACCATCGACAGGTAAGCCCCCGTAAAGGAACCGGCCAGGGTATAGCCCCATTTACCCGGGGCGCGAATCGATTGTAAAATCCGGAAACGACCGGGATGAAAAACAAGAATCACCATCAGAACCAACACTCCCCCGACCAGCCGGTAAGTGGTCACCCAGAATAAAGGCGAATGGTCCAAAAGCGGCTTAATCATAACAATGCCCACCGCCATTACGGCCATGGCCATAATGCCGTAAAAAAGACCCCGGATTAGAGAACGACGACTGAGGTGTCCGGATTTTTTTTCCCGTACCGCGGTCAGAACCGCCGACACGATAAGTATGACCCCCACCATCTGCCAGAAACTCAGCACCTCGTTCAGCCACAGGAACGAGAGGATGATTATAAAGGGACTGTAAAGACAATCCACAATGGCAATGAGACCGGCTCCGAGGGTATTGAGGCTCATGAAGAAAAGAGTATCGGAAATGCCTATCCCCAGGGCGCCGCTTAGCAATATCAGCAGGTAGTCATTCACGGGAGCCTGGTAAAATAGCGTTTCGTCGAACAGCCAGAGAGTGGGGATTAAAAGCAACACCGCCGTCAGGTTTTTAAACAGATTCAAGCCGATCGGATGCACGTCCTCGCCGCTTTTTTTAAAAAAGATAACGGCAAAAGCCCAGGTAACGGCGGTCAGCAAAGCCAGTATGTGACCCAGGTAGGTATCTAAATACATCATCATTTTTCTATCGTGTCCGCATCTCCGTCAAATAGCAAACCCAAGCTCCTGTTTAAAGAAGCGGGAAAATAATACAAATCCGTTTCTCAAACAAGTGACAAATGTTTTTTTCCCGGCAATTGGAAAAAAATACTGAAGCTTTTCAGTATAGTCAATCACGATAAAAAATTCGGTTAAAACCGGATATTATTTCAGCCGTCGGATTTTAAACCACCATTTAAAACCATCAGTTAATACCGGAACCGGTACCGTAAAAAAAGGCCGTCTCTTTAAGAAGAGACGGCCGGATTAAGACATATTAAAAGAAGTTACTTTAGGCTGTTTCATCAACCTTGAACTTGGCCACCATTTCATCCAGGCTTTCAGCCTGCCGGTTGAGCTCTTCGGCGGCGGTTGCCGACTGTTCGGCTCCCTTGGCGGTTTCACGGGTGACTGAAGTGATATGTTCCACGTTCTTTGAAATCTGCTCGGCGGCGGTCGACTGTTCTTCCGAAGCCGTGGCGATTTGTTGAATCATATTCATAACACTTTCGGTCATGGCGACAATTTCATTCAGGCTGTTACCGGCTTTATCGGTCAATTCCCGACCCCGGTCGACTTCCTGAATACCGGCTTCCATGGAATGGACCGCCTCTTCGGTCTGTTTCTGGATGCCTTTAATCATCTCCGTGATTTCACCGGTGGCTTTTCCGGTTCTTTCGGCCAGTTTCCTGACCTCATCGGCTACCACGGCAAAACCGCGACCCTGTTCCCCGGCCCGGGCGGCTTCAATAGCCGCGTTCAAAGCCAGCAGGTTGGTCTGGTCGGCGATTTCGTCGATGACGCCGATAATCTCACCAATCTGGTCTGCGGACTTGGCCAGCTTGGCGATGGAATCCGCCGATTCCCGCACTGTCTTGGTAATCTTCTGCATACCCTGGATGGTTTCAGCAACAATCTGCCCGCCATCGGTCGCTCGGGAAGAAGCGTTTTTCGAAGCATCGGTGGCTTCATTGGCGTTCTTGGAAGATTCCAGAATTGTCGCCGTCATTTCCTCGATAGCGGTAGAGACCTGGTTGACCTGTTCCGTCTGGTCATTGGCGCCCCGCGACATTTGTTCCGACGAGGTCGCTATTTCGCTGGCCGCACTGGCCAGTTCCCGGGAACTGGCCTTGAGATTACGTATCATCTGCGACAGGTTGATAATCATCATCTTGAAAGACTGACCGAAAACATCCTTGTCGGATTTGGGTTCTATCTTAACCGTCAGGTCACTTTTCGCCATCCGTTCGGCGACCCTGGCCGCCTCCTGGAGATAAGTAATGACGCTGTTGAAAGAATGAGCCAGAACTCCGACTTCGTCTTTGGTCCTTATCTCAACCGTCCGGCTGACATCGCCAATAGCCACGTCTTCGGCGATATCGACCAGTTTGATTATCGGGCGGGTGATACTCCGGGAAATGAAGAAACCGAGAGCCAGAGAAATGAAGAGGCAGACTAAGCCCAGGGTGACAATGGCATTTCTGATATTGTTAACCGGGGAGGTGAATTCCTCCAGATAACTGCCGGTAGCAATAATCCAGTCCCACTCTTTGAAATAGGTATAGGCGACAATCTTATCTCGAGCTTCCGTTTCACCCAGTTCCTTGTTTATCCAGGGATACTGGATCCAGCCAATCTCGCCGTTAGTCAGATTAGGCGCTTTGGCAATCATTTCCTTGATGAAGTCATGCATGCTCAGGTCCGAACCTTCCTTGGCCGGATGAATCTGCAGGACACCCTGGGTATTTATCGTGTAAATATACCCGGTTTCACCTACTTTCTGGGAAAGCAGACCTTCGCGCAAGGTAGCGGACCGTTCCGGAACACCGACAAAAAACGACCCGACAATCTCGCCCTTGACATCCTTGATGGGCTGATAATACGTAACATACCAGGCATCCACCACCCAGGCGCGGCCGATATAGTTCTCGCCGCTGCGAATAACCGCATCATAAACCGGCTGGCTGATGTAAGTACCAACCGCCCGTTCTCCTTTTTCGTTTATGACACTGGTTGAAACCCGCTGAGCCGTGTTTCCCTGCTTGAGGAAAATAGTGCAGGCGGCGCCCAGTTTATTCTTGACCATATCGACGAATTTGGTGTCGTTATTGATGACATAATTCGTTCCGTTGCTGTTTAAAACCATTTCATTGTCTCGAATCGTGACACTGTTACCGCCGATTTTATCAAACATTTCCCGGGCAGCCACGATATCCGATTTGATCTTGCTGAGTCGTTCCTCGGCATTAACCTGGCACATTTCCAGAGCCATACTGGTCAGGTGCGCCAGATCCGTCTTGGCTGAATCGGTAAGGTACCTGTCCGACTGCATAATGCTGATTATCGCCACCCCGGTTATAGAAACAACCAGAACGGCGAAAATCATCAACATTATCTTATGTGTTAATTTTAATGCGATTTTCATTGCTGTACTCCTAATTTAGTCCCGCTTTTTTCTTTGCCGGATCAACCTAAATCAACTGAATTAGAAATTAAGGATAAACGAAGTTTGAGCGCGCAATGATTCCACGGTATCGCTGTCTTTATAAGTGGTTTTCCACTGGGAGACTTCCAGGCCGACCGTAACCTTGGAAACAACGGAAACATTAATATTACCGTAGATACACTGGTTTTTGGAACGCTGATTAAGATTGAGGTCTTCGTCATCAGGGTCATCAAAACCGTAACCGGCGGCAAAATTAACTCTGGGGGAGGCTTTTAACCACAGGGAACCCCAGCCGCCCAGCGAGTTGACACCCTCAACCGTGCTGTTATTCAAAATACCGCCAAAATAACTGCCCAGGTTGGAACCGGTATAAACTTCACCGGAAAGTCCAAAACCCTGCGGCAGGGAAATCATCAAATGGCCGGACGCCGCCCAGCTTTCATAATTTTCCGAGTTACCCAGGCTGGTTTCCGCACTCAAGCGACCCCAGAGACCGGAACCACCGATTTGAAGTTTCGCGCCGGAAGCAAAGTTGTGCTGTATATCCAGTTGACCCTGAACCGAAGGAATGGCGGCATCCGTACCGTCATCAGCACCTTCTGACGTTTCCCCCGTGGCAAGGCTGAAAGTCGGCGTTAGATCGCCGCCGATTGTCCGGAATACACCCGTTGACAATGACATATTGGTTTGCTCGGTGGGCTTCATGGTGTATTTTAAAGCCACCTGAGGCCGACGATAACCAATATTACCGCAACCCCAGAGAACCGGATAGTTCAAGGTAGCCGGGTTCAGCGGGGACAGCAGGTCATTGGTTTGACCGGCGGTTAAGGTCCATTGATTAACGGTAACACTGAAATAAGCATGACGAAGTTGCAACATCGCCTTGTTCTCGGCAATGGTAGCCCCGGTTATTCCGGCATAAAGGTCAAATTCCAGGTTGCCCGTTACCTTGGCGCTTTTATAATTCTTCCCGTTAGCCTTAACGCCAAAGCGAGTCTGGTTGGCAGTCATATTGAACTGCTGGTCGTCGGCGTCAAAGCTTTTCTGATTAACCCACATGACAAAATTGCCATGGCTGGTAAGATTCTGGTCAACTGAACCATCAAGTTTGAAATACCCGTACCAATTGAGGTCAAAAGACGGTGACGGTGTTTCGGCACCAAATGACCCGCTGACCAACAGGAATAACATAAAGATGGTAACAACGGTGATTGAGTTACACTTCTTCATTTCATTCCCCCTTCATTTAGAGAGTTTATCTGTTAAGTTTATTTAATTATTCGCGCTTGAAATATTATCGGTATAAACCAAACTTTTTGAACCCTCGTATAAGCCTGGTAAAAAAAAACGGTATGAACCGGTTTAAGGTCAATCCCTTGTCCGATATACGATTAGCTTGATTGCACCTTTTTCGACCAATTCCCGCCCGAACCAATATTAGATATAATTATCTACTATACTTAATGACACAGGTTTCCCTTTTAACGCGCCTTAATAATACGAACCGGATATGAATATTGGTTTCACCGCTTAACTTATTACCTTTTAAAGACTTGGAAGAAGACCCCCAACATCCTCAAAAAAGAGGGTCGGAATCATAATTGGGCAATTAAAGATTATTTCTAAACTTAATAATTAAAAGTTGATGTTCAATAAATGACCATTCTATCCATAACTTTATATTTCTTCAGGCGGATAACGTCATAAACAGGTTAAACCTGAAAACCGACTAATCTATTAAAAAGCTGATATGTACGGTTGAAACAATCTCCTTATCGATGGAAGAAATATCACTCATCCCCATCCCGGAAACTTCCTGCGAATGACGCGGTCTTATCTGAAAAACACCCACCTGGGCGGACGTCGGCGGGCCGACTGCTCGATTGGTTGTCGAGGCTAACTGTTGTGCGCGAAGCTTGGCGTTTTCGGTCGCCGCCTGAATCATCTCCAGCTTCAGGGAATCAAGGCCGGTAAAAAGGTACTGGGGCGGGCTGGAATTAAATTCCACTCCCTGCTCTATCAGGCGCGAAGCCTCGTGAGCCAGTTCGGTAATACGATAAACATCTTCCATTTCCACCCTGATGGTCTGGTTCAACGAATAACCGCTAACCTCACCTTCCCGGTTATAATTCTTGTAAATATATGCCGGTTTCCATTCGTACATGTCCGTTTCAAATCCTTCCGAGCGCAAAAACGCTTCGACCTTGTTAAAACCGTCTTTAAGACGCACCGATATGGCTTCGACAGTCGGAGCGGTTACGGAAATATTTCCTTCCCAGATGGCATAATTGGAGGTAATGGTTTTGTTGGCGGCGCCGGTGACTGAGATCGTTCGCCCAAAACCCTTAATCCTGACAAAGCTGGAACTGACAATCAAGGCACAGGCCACCAGCGACAGCCCCAGAATAAGACTGCCCCAGATTAAGCCGCTTCCTTTAGAGGTTAGCTCATTTAATGACATCACTTATCTCCTTGTCTTATTAACTCTTTTAATAGTGGGTGCAGAACTCGATTGCTTTTTTTATTACAGGTATTGTACATTCAACTTGTGAATACCGCCGCTGTAAAAATTTTTCCTGATGAAAAAGTCACATTTCTATCTCCCTGACATCACCCAGTTCGGGAATATCCACCTCCCAGTTGAAGTGACTTCTGATTTTTTCAGCCAATGACGCCGAAGCTTCCGGTTCTCCATGGACGATGAATGTTTTTTCCGGTGGACGGTTAAAGGCCATCAGCCAGGCCAGAATGGCATGATAATCAGCATGACCGGAAAAACCAGGGACATTTTCGACCCAGGCATTAACAGGAATCTGACGACCGTGAATTTTTACTTCCGGTTTGCCATCAACCAGGTGATGCCCTCTCGTGCCGACCGCCTGGTAACCTACAAAGGCGATAGTGTTATTCGGATCGGGAAGGCGCAGGGCAAGGTGATGCAATACCCGACCGCCGGTCGCCATTCCGCTTGATGATATAATGATGGCTTCTTTTTTTATGTTATTGATGGCTTTCGATTCTTCTCTTGACCGGCAGAATTTAAGCTTTTGAGGGTAAAAAATTTGTTTCCCTTCCAGATGTGATATCCGGGTGGCCAGGTTCTGGTCGACCAGGCGTTTATCAAAAACTTCCGTCGCCTCGATAGCCATCGGGGAATCGACAAAAACGGGTAACGAGGGGATCAGCCATTTTTCCTCAAGCTCCCGGATAGTATGCAGAACCACCTGAGTACGCTCCACGGCAAAAGAAGGAATTAAAAGAACGCCGCCCCGCTTTACACTTTCCTGTATTATCCGGGCCAGTTCATCCGAAGTTGACACCTTCTCATGTAACCGGTCACCGTAGGTGGACTCAATAATAAGATAATCCACATTATAAACCTGAATCGGGTCGCGTAAAATCGGATTACCCGGCTGACCCAGATCACCGCTGAAAACAATCTTCCGTGATTCCTGGCGATTGATGATTTTAATATCCACCATGGCTGAACCAAGAATATGCCCGGCATCTTTAAATTTAATTCGAAAGTCTCCGCTCAGGTACAAATCCTCGCCGTAATGAAGAGGTGAGAAATATTGCAGGGCTTTTTCCGCATCTTCGACCGTGAATAACGGAAGTGCCGGCTTGTGTTTGGAAAAACCTTTTTTATTCGCCCAGTAGGCGTCTTCTTCCTGAAGATGGGCGCTGTCGCGCAAAAGGATTTTGCTCAATTCATTAGTGGCGTCGGTGCAGTAAATACGGCCGTTAAAATTTTCCCGACAAAAACGCGGCGTATATCCGATATGGTCAATGTGAGCGTGGGTCAGGAAAACCAGGTCGATTTCGTCGGGGGGAACCGGAAACGGCTCCCAGTTTCTCTGCCGATTTTCTTTGGGACCCTGGAACAGACCGCAATCAATAAGGATCTTCTTCCCCCGCATCTCAACAAGATACCTGGAGCCGGTAACGGTACCGGTCGCCCCCAGGAACGTCAATTGTGCCGAACTCATATTAAAAACAACCCGATATCTGCAATTTCACAACCTTTAAAAGTCAGAAGATAATAAACGACATTCTCGGCCGGGAAGCAAACAATATATCGGAGAATCGCTTTGTCGAAAGGTCGAAGACCTTCGAAAATTATGGGCAGTTTTTGTAGATACCGTCTTAAGGGTCAAGAAGAAATTTAGGATTAGAAGTAACAGCAGGTCAGGTTCCAAGCAAAGCAGAGCGGAGCGAGAAACCCGACAAAAATATATATTAAGATGTCAGGTTTTTCATCCACCCAGGGCGGATTCAGAACCCGACCTGCGGAGACTCTTTCAAATTGTCTGTCCCCTGGTGAATACCGCGGATTGATTCCCTGTGACTCTGATAATAACAGAAGTCACGAATAGCAGACTGGTTTGGATTCACAACAAAATATGCCTTGACTTTGTACATAGCCAAGCCACCAGGCATTAGTGCCTGTGTAAAATGGAAAAAAATATGATTATCGTTCTTTAGTATCTATAAAATTATATCATCTCAAGGACACTCAGCCAGCGGATCATGATTTATATATAGGAAATCTATTATACAGGTAATATCTGAAATGTCAGGTTCTCCACCACTGCCATCAGTATCTGCCTCTTCAGGGCAACATAAAGGCTTGTGACTCAGATAAAGGTAATCAATTAGCCTGGTAATATCAGAGATATCAGGAGCTTCTGATTCAGAACAATCAGTATTACCTGTCACCCCAAGGCAACAGTCCAAGTTCCATTCGAAATCTATTAAGCTGCACGCGTATTGATATTCCGCAGTAACTACTAACTCCACCCCGATAATACGTACTATTTCAGTCATTTTTGGAATAATCAAACACATCCCGAACATCTCGGTGGCGTTAAAAAAACCAGCCGGTATCGGCTGATGATAAATCGTGGTAAAATTCCAGATGCCATCTTTAAAAACGGCATATCTTATATTACCTACGTTAAGACGCTGATTCAGGACTGGCCAATGGGTCGAAGCGATATCTGAGAAAATTATATGAGTTTTGTTGGTATGGTCAAAGATAAGATGCGTCAAACCACCGGTAAAATTGCGGCCGTCACTACCATAATACCCGTCATCATGAGTAGCCACAACTTCTATTTGCCAGCTACCCACCCCCAATCTTTTAAGCAACAGCAACTTACAGGACGTAGCCGAATACGTGTATACCCGGTCAATATACATGCACGATATATAAGGTACGTCATTTTTATCCAGACATAATGATGGAAACCAACCCGCATCGTCTCTTGAGCCAGAGTCGTAATTTAGGGCTATCTCAATCTGCCATATTCCGGTTTTGTTGGTAGCATACAGCAGGCGCGAAGGGTCGTCGGTACCGGTCATTTGCTCTAAAAAGGTCACATGGACGTAACCGGAATCATCCACCTTTATATCCTGACGACAGGATGATTTGATGTACATATCATAGGTATAAGCCATATTATAGTTATGAACCAGTTCTTTTTCCCAGACTCCAGTTACATTTGTCATGTAGTACAAGCAGGAATTTATCCAGGCATTCATAAAATCATCCGAGTCAATATCAGAACGTGTCTTCAATATCAATAAATGGAAGGAAAAATCAGGACCGGTATCGGCAGATAGTTCGTAAATGAATTTCCCTCCCTCGTTGTAAAAGTGGATGATTGTTTCGTTTTCCCACTGGCCACTTGCATTCTTATAATAATGGTAGATAACCTGATCTAAATCATTTGAACAAGCAACAAAAATATGGGGGTCAGAAAGAGAATCACACAATAGTACCGATTTTTCCAGCCGTGTTCCGGTAGTTACCGAGTCAATAAATTCCGTTCCGTCCGGGTAAATGGTCTTATATAACAGCGTACCATCAGTATAGTCGCCATCGAAACGCTGAAAGTAGGAAATACCCACAACTCCATCACTATTTTCCTGAACCCAGCTTTTACTGTGACTATCGTTGAGTCCATAATGAATCACTATGCCTGAAGACGATTTTTCGTTCGCCATTAACAAACCATGAAAAGTAACTAAACAAATAATCAATTGAAAATAAAGTTTCATTGCTAATTCACATCTCTTTTTTATATCCTTATTACTTAGACGAAAGTCATACCATAAATGTTCAATATGATATAAGTTCTTGTAGTAACAGCAGGTCGGGTTCCGAGCGGTGGCCCACAGCTTGCTGTGGGTAAAGAACTTTTTATAAAATATCTTGATTCAGTCCGCTTAAAATATGGTTTTCAAATATATGGTTATGCAGTAATGCCGGAACATATTCATCTGGTTATCTGTCCCAGGCAAACGATGCAGCTTGGTCTTGTTATTCGAGAGATAAAATCCAAAATGGCAAGGGAATATTTTGTTCAAAGGGGATTAAATACTTTAGAAGGTCACCATGTATTCTGGCAAAAGCGTTGTTATGAACATAATTGTCGCAGTTGGGAATCGGTAATTGAAAAAATCAATTATTGTCACATGAATCCGGTTTAGAGGAATCTGGTACAAACACCAGAGGAGTGGCGCTGGTCAAGCTATAATTACTATCAAGGGAAAAGTGATGTTCCGTTAATAGTCGATAGAGTTGAATTATGAAGATAAGGTTTATATATATAAGATCCCACAGCAAGCTGTGGGCCACCCAGCCCTTTCTATAGGTGACCTGCCTGAAATTTCGAGGTAAGAAAAATTAACCAAGAAATTTATTTGTATTATGCCATTCAAGATACTCTTTATTTGGCATATCTTCTCTAATGCTAGGCAATATCAATAGCTTATTTCCATGAAAAGCGTAATAATCTCTACCATTTTCGAATTCTTCTCGAATCTTTTTGCTTACTTCAATCTTATAACTCGGAGTAACTGTTATATATCCTTTATCAAATAATTTGTGAAAATCAGACCTCATCAGTAATCCATTTTCTGTAATATTAGGACCTTCTTCACAAAATGGTTTAACATGGGCTGCTTCAAGAGCAGGAAGAGTTTTTTCTCCCGTAAAAGCGCATCGGCGTCTATATGCACCAGTTACGAGTAATCTAAAAGCTCCCTGACCTAAACGACTTTTAATTAAATAGGTATAACCAAAGCGCTTTTCTCTCAGAATTTTTGTTCTATCTTTTATTAGTCCATTATTCACTAACATGAGTTTTTCCTGTAGTTCATTCCATAAAGAAATACCATCAGAGGTAGTTAAATCATATGACTTACCTGTTACTATATTCTTTGACCAGCTCTTAGGTACTTGGATCCATGATTCTTCAGGTAAGAAAAACGGTTCATTAAGAATCGTGCAACCAATCTCCGGATTTAAAGAACTAATCTTTCTCAGACTGTTTATTTTCTTTCGTAATTCATCAAGAGTTGATACACCGTTTTTAGTCTGAAAAGCATCCCATGCCAATGTCAAAGGTAGTTTTTCCGATCGTATAAAAAAGCCACCACCTGCTATGTAGTTAAAAGGGCTATGTAATTTAAAGAGAAAGGGCGTACCAATTTCAAGTGAAAATATTCCACCGCTAGGCCTCCAAAAGTTTACCTCATCAGGTTTTAAAGCTGACAGATATTTGAACCAATCATTATCAGTTATAGCTATAAATAATTTCATAGTAATTTTACTCTTGGTACTATAAAATCGTAAACACTATATTTATCTATAGGTAATATTTAAAGTCTATTATTTTTTTACAAGCAGTTTTTTAACTTCTTTCTCAAGGTCTCAGTAATGGTAAGGCAGAATCCGTTAGTAGTTCTGCCTATTTTTTATTTGCTTTTTACCAATTGTCAAAACTCTTCGAGATTTTGACCTCCATCCTGACTTCATCGTGGTGCACGAATGTTCTATATGGCTCTGTTAACCGAAGGCAAGTGTTACCTGACCACCTATAAAAAAAGCCGGGTCTGGACCCGGCTGTATCCCCCCTCCGACCACACCTCCTTTAAATAACTCAGCCTGACGGTAACCGCCTACCGTCAGGCTGCTCTGGTGTACTGCTCCTCGTGCTGAATTGAATATTATCTCAAGAGCAAAGAAAAAAAAGCTACAGCAATCGAAAAGAGAAACAATAACGATTCCTTCAAATACATTTTTCTCACCATTTGAACCCCTTTCTCCCCTGTCATTCCCTCTCTCTGCCTGCTTGCGCTAATAAAGGTTTACAATTAACTTTATTTATTATTTATGCTTATTTGCTTAAAATTCACTCCCATAAAATAACCTGCCGGATCCGGTAACAAAGGACCTTACCCCCCTCGTCATCCAGATCCGGCCAGGGTCTCTGCGCTAGAAAGAAACGGGAGTTATGCCTACGGTAGTGAAAGACATCAACTGGCATGCCAATTAACATGGGGACTGGATAAAAATTTATAAGCTGTTCATTGACAATGCGATTTGAGCATGTAGCAGAATCCGCATGCCAGATATTTTTTGCTCGATTTTTGATATTTAACACCGGCAAAAGGGGATAAATTACGCGCCGGCTGGTAAGTTATTGAAAATTAAAGAATAAGGTGCAGCATGATTTACGCAGTGCAATTACGCACTTGCGCAGTCCTGACATATAAAAAAGCCGGTGTACGAGGGGGAAGGTACACCGGCTGTTGACAATAAATATATGTCAAAGGCAACAAAATTATTTTAAGACACTCAACAACAGTCGAAGGCGAATTGTAATATACTCCGAACCTTCGTTACCATCATCATCATGACAAAATAATTTTGTCACTCGTTTTCCTCATAAATATTATATTTGCGCATTCGATAGCGTACCGTAGCCTCACTGACGCCCAGACGCCGGGCGGCTTCGCGACGGTTCCACCCGGTAGCGCGGAGCATTGTCAAAAGTTCTTCGCGCTCCGAACGGGGCAGGTTTTCTTCGGCCAGTACCAGCATCCGTTCCAGGTTAAATTGAGAAGCCAGCCAGAGGCGGTTAACCTCGTGCCAGAGGTGCCGTACATTACCCGGCCAGGAGCGATGCCCCATCAGGGCACCCAGCCGTTCGATTTCCCGACGATTGCCGTTCTCGCGAACATCCTTACCCAGGTTTAAAAGGAAATACTCTACCAGCGCCGGGATATCATCGGTCCTTTTATCCAGAGGCGGCAGGTCAATGGGGATTTCATTCAAACGATGAAACAGGTCCAGGCGGAAGAGGTTGTTTTTTATCCGTTCGTTAAGGTCGTGATTGGTAGCGGCAATCAGGCGGAAATTAACCGGTCGGGTGATATTTTCACCCAGGCGGCGGACACACCGGGTCTCCAGTATTTCGAGAAGCTTGGCCTGGAACTCGGGAGTGGCATCGGCGATTTCATTGAGATAAAAGGTTCCGCCGTCGACTACTTCGAAGATACCGGGTTTTTCGAATTCCGCACCGGTGAAAGCCCCCCGGGCGTAACCGAAAAGCTCGGCTTCAACCATCGAATTGGGAATCGCCGCGGCATTGAGGGTAATCAGTTTACCCTTTCTGCCGCTGTGATAATGGATATAACGCGCCATCAGGTCCTTACCGGTGCCGGTAGCGCCGGTTAGAAGGATATTCATTTCCGAGCGAGCTACATGGCGGGCGAACTCAAGCACCTTCTTCATTTTGTAGTTGGCTGCGATTATAACCGGACATTCGCCGTCGGCCGGCAGGCGATGCTGAACCGGTGACGGTTTATTTTCAGGGGCGGTTTTCTCTATGCTCTCGAGAGCCTGGTCGATTGCCCTGACATAAGACTCAATTCCTTCAGCTTCAAAATACTCCCGGGCCAGATACAAATAAGCGGTCCGTTCGCTATTGGTGTACAGTCCGCAAAGGGCAGCCTGATAGCGGGTCAGAGCCATTTCGTATCGCGACGAAAGGTGGCTGAAAAGATTGACAGCCTTTTTGAACCATTCCCGAGCCTGACAGTTGTTGCCGTTTTGATATGCAACCCGGGCCAGAACCCGGTAGCAGGCGGCAATCTCGACCTGTTCATTTATTTTCTCGGCAATTGCGAGTGCTTCGGTGGCATATTCCTCAGCTCGGGAAAAATCTCCCCGGGCCAAAGACAGGTCGGCCAGGAGGCGCTTCACCTGGGAATCATGGTCGGAACCGACTGCGATTGCATGCGCTATTTTTAAACTGCGTTGCAGGGCTTTATCCGCAGCTTCATATTTCTCTTCAAGCAGCAAAACCCAGCCCAGGTATTCATAATAGATGGCGGTTTCACGCTGATAATCGTTAACCAGTTCGTAGGCCTGCTCCAGAAGTTTTCTGGCCTGGCGGGTATCCCCGCTTAAGGCTCTGGAAACAGCATAACCGAGTTTAAAAACACCCCGGTTTCTCTTATCGAGTTGTTCATAGTCGTTCTGACCGTCGGCATAAAGCGCCAGCGATTCTTTAATCCGGCCGGTTTTACGATAAATCAGGGCAAGGTTATTTTCACAGACCCTGACTTTATCGGTGTTACCGGCTTTACGATGATACTCAATGCACTTCACCAGGTTATCGATTGCCTGCTCGATGTCGCCGCAGAGGACACAAAGGGAAGCCAACCGGTTCAGGGTGCGGGCGGCTAAACTAAAATCATCCACTCGTAAAAAGGAAGTGTAGGCTTCCAGAAGAGCTTCTTTAGCTTCCCGATTCTCACCACGTCCCTGGTGCTGCCAGCCTTTCAGGTATTTCGCTCTGGCGAAAAGTCCGTGTTCCGAGGTTTTGCGGAAAATCCGAATCGCCTGTTCCGGGTAATCATGGTCGTAATTACCCATAAATAACAGACACTCGCCCTTGAGAAGACACCACTCACCTCTGGTTAACAAATCCCCATCATCTGCCACCGGGCGGTTCAACAACTCCAGCGCTGCGGCATGGCTATTTTGACGAAGGAGTCTGGACGCCTGGTCGAGGATTCGTATCTTGTGTGTTTTGGTCTTCATTCATGGTCCCGTTTTCTTCATTTTTACTACTGGATTGCTTGATAATTATGATGACCGGCGGTTGAAAGTTACCACCGAGCAGATAATTACCGAAAAATCTGAGTGTAGTTTCCCACCATAGTGACAGATCCGTATAACCGAAATTCCCTTTTTCCCCGGTTAATTGTAATTCACCCCAGGGATCCGCTTCGTCGGAGTCATCTCCGCCCGTTACCTGACCATCATGGTGCGGGTTAAACGGGTCATAAGGGGTTGCCAAAACCGGGGGTGTGACCAGCGTTATACAGAAAAGCACTGCCGTCAACAATGCAAGTAAACGCTTCATTTTACACCTCATAATTTAAAATTACGTTAGTTTTTCCGTTATCTTATATATTAACCGGGGTTATATAGTGAGGGCATATTCGTCAGATAAAGCAGAACCTGCGTTTGCTCAACAAATAATTTATCAGCGGAGACATATAAGCTCCAGCCCTATGCGACTGTAACCATATGAGAAGTGAGGGTATTGTGAAAATATAACTAACCCCGAAGTCATATTTCCTTTAATATAATAATAATCATTAACTTATTATCTGTCAAGAATAAAACGCATATTTTGCGAATTTATAACCTGTTGTCATTAAGAAAAACGATAAGCCCGTAATTTCTGACTGGCGCAACTTCAAAAGTTTATTTTCGTATAAACCACCATAAAGCTGATTGCAGAAAGGATTTATCATATGAAGTCTTACTTTTTTTCGTTCTGTCTGCTAATTATACCGGTTTTTTTGAACCCGGGAATTTTTGCCCATGATAATCTTACCAATCCCTATGATATCATGAACGATTATATAAAAGCCGTTGGCGGCCTGGAAAAATTGAAAGCGGAAACGAGCAGTTATACTGAGGGTACCCTGACGGTGGCCTCCATGGAAGGTACCTTTAAAAATTGGAAAAAAATCCCCCAGTTAAATCGTACCGAGGTTGACCTGAAAGTATTCACCCAGACTTCGGGTGACAACGGCCGGTTCAACTGGGTGCAGGATGCCAACGGCAAAGTCCAGGTCATAAAAGATGAAAACACCATGAAACGCCGGGAAATCAACCGTCTCAGTGAACTCTATGAATATCTGAATCCTGACTCCAGGTATTTTCGGTTATCTTTTGAAGGTCATGAAAAAATCAACGATAGTGACTGCTACATAGTAAAAATTGCCAACACCATAAACGATGATATAACTTTAAATTACATCAACAGCACCAGTTTTTTACTGGTAAAAACCATAAATAAATCACCGGACAATGAGAACCATACTGTCTATTCCGACTTTCGGGATATCAATGGAATTAAAGTAGCTTTCCACCAGGAATCGGTAACCCTGCCGCTGGAACAGAAGCAAAGCATACAATTGACTAAATATATATCTAATCTTGAAATAGACCCGGCCCTTTTTGAACCGCCGGGCGAAGACGTTAAAGATTACGAATTCACCGACGGCGAGAATGCCGAGAATATCCCTTTCATGTTCATCGAGAATCACCTGTATATCATGGTGAATATCAGGGGCAAAGAAAGAATGTGGTGCCTGGATACCGGGGCGGGGATGTCGGTAATCGATACTGAATTCGCAAGAGAGCTGGGGCTGAAACTGGAGGGAGAACTGAAGGGCCAGGGAGCCGGTCAGCATATCGACGTAACCTTTACCACTCTGCCCGAATACAGCCTTAAGGGTATCCGCTTTTCGGAACAAAAAGTGGCGGCCATCGAAGTTAGAAGTATTTTCAAAAAGTGGGGACTGGAAGTTGATGGTATTCTTGGTTATGATTTTCTGTCACGTTTTATCATCAAGGTTGATTATGCAAACGAGTTGCTTTCGTTTTACAGTCCTGATAATTTTAAATACACCGGTTTCGGGGTGGTGCTCGACGCTCCCCTGGTAGGTAACACTTTCAGCGTACCGGCGACTGTCGACGGTAAGTATTCCGGTCAATGGTCGGTTGACCTGGGTGCGGGCAGCAACTCGTTTCATTACCCCTTTGCCGAAAAACACGAATTTATAAAGCTCCCCAGTATTGAACGTCTGGGAATGGGGGCCGGTGGGACTTTTCAAGAAAGGATGGCCAAATTTAAAACTATCGAGCTGGCCGGATTTGTCGTCAGGGAGCCGCTGATAGATTTCCCGCTTGAGAAAAAAGGTGCTTTCAGACGGTCGGAGGAAATCGGTAATCTGGGCAATTCTCTATTCCGCCATTTTATTCTTTATCTTGATTACAAGGACCAGCGGATGATAATCGAAAAAGGCGCTGATTTTGACCGGGGTTTCCCTACCGACAAATCAGGCCTGCAACTGGTTGTTTCCGATAACGATGAGATAACGGTCCTGTGTGCCCCGAAAAACACCCCGGCCGGTAAAGCGGGTATTATTGCCGGCGATGTCGTTAAGACCATCAACGATATCGATGTAAAAAATTTCAAAAGTATCATAACCATACGCGAAATGTTCAAAGAGAAAGCCGGCACGACATATAAAATCGGTATCATGCATGAAGGACAGCCGAAAGAAATTAAACTGACTTTAAACGAATTATTATAACAGAAGAGGTAAAATATGCTAAAGAAAAGAATTTCCTTCTTTTTTATAATCCTTATATCCCTGTTGCCGGCGGTTAACCTTTATGCCGCCCGCGAACAGGAAATAAGCAAAACCTTCGAGGCTAAAAAAACCGTGCGGATAACTACGGTTTGCGGCGATGGTATTATCCGGCCCGGTCAAAGTAATCGCATCGAAGTTCATCTGGTTTATTCCTTTTCCCCCCATGACGCATACGAGCCGTTTTTTCGCGATAAAGGTAACAACCTTCACCTGGGCGAAGAAATTGACGGCTCTACCAGCGGCAGAGCCACCTGGACTCTGACCGTACCACCGGAAACCAAAATCGACTTTTCCTCGGCTTCGGGCGATTTTGAAGCTACCAGCCTGACCGGTCGCGTTATTGTTGAAACGGCTTCCGGCGATATCACGTTATCAGATTACAACGGCGAGCTCAGGGTGGAATCGGCTTCGGGAGATATCAGGCTCAATAACTGTCGGGGGACTTTTAAAATAGAAACCGCTTCCGGCGATATCGAAGCCCTGAACACTTTCATCGACCAGGCCGGCTTTTTCGAATCAGCATCCGGCGATGTCTATGTCCAGCTGGCCGAATCAGCCGAATTCGACCTGAATCTGTCGTCAGCCGCCGGAAGGGCCACGCTTGATTACAACGGCAATCCCGTCCGCGGCCATTTCGAGTTTGTTACCCTTTACAGACATGGCCGTATCAGTTCTCCTTTTGCCTTTGACCTCGAGGAGGAATTCGAAAGATATCGCCAGAATTATATCCGCAAGTCCCTTACCCTGGGAAGTAACACACCGGAAATAATTATTGAAACCGGGGTTGGCAAAGCCATTCTCGAGAAATAATACCTTGAAAATTAAACGGAAGGATGACGTTTGTCACTTCCGTTTTTTTATTAAAAACTGTAAGTAAGTTCCAATGCTGAAGTAATTAAATCATCACTTGTTCCACCGGCGGCTTTCAAAAAGACATCCCGGTCGGAAAAATCATAACGAAATTCGATAAGACCCCGCAAGTTATCAACCAGCCGGAAAGACGGGGCCAGTGACAGAGATTTCAGGTTTTGAATGAAACCGGTTCGAAGTCCGTCATGGTCCTTAAACAGGTCAAAACGTGCCGCCAGCTTGACCCGGCCGGACATTTCCCAGTAACTTAAAAGTAAAATCCCAAACCAGTCGGCCTGGGCATTATTCTCCAGGGCCTTTGTTTCCAGACCGAAATTAACCTCTCCGCCTAAATACCACTTATCATACTGTAGTGCGAGGTCGCAATCAAAAACCGACCTTCTCCGGGAGTCATTATCATCATCTTCCGGTCCGGAGATAACATTGATGTTGCATTTTACAACCTTTAAAGACACTATGGAAATCCGGGTGCCGAAGGTTTTGTCCTTGTTATTGTCGCTATTGATATCCCAGCCGTTAACCGCCCAGAGCGACCAGTTTAAATACCGGGAAAATTGTCGGGAAAGCATGATACCGACTACTTTCTGTGGAAGACCGTATGCAGAAACCAGACCCCGGGAATACAGGTTCATCCGGGGGGCGTCCCTGGCTTCCAGACCTGCGGGTCCGATAAATTTCCCCAAATCCATCCGCCACCGGTCAGCCCGTCCGAAACGGGTGGATATAAAGCCCTGTTCGATATCTGCTGTGAAATTATCCAGACTGTCAAGGGTAAATTCGATATCGGCGTGAACGGTAGCCCGGGGCGAGATATTATGGCTGATATCAAGTTCCACTTCATCAAGGTTAAAATTAGTCCGCTGAAGGTTGTGGTTATTATTTTCACTGGCCTTGACAAAACCATTAATTACAGGTCTATTCTTTGACTTATCTTGCTGCATAGCAATTACCCGGGCTGTTAATTCCTGCAAGTTCTGCTGAATCAGCTTTAAGCTGTCGGACAGAGTCTGATCCGGCCGGCTATTGGGCTCCTTGCTTTTTGAAGATACGTTTAGTTTTGTTTCGGGCGGCGGGAGTTTATCTTTACTCGCCGTATCGACAGCCGGGGC
>JAQUSF010000006.1:14522-57050 GCA_028715215.1 Candidatus Zixiibacteriota bacterium | reverse complement strand
TCTTCTCAATGGCGGTCATCGCTGCCTCCTTTCGGTTAATTCTTTTGTTCAAATTTAATTTAACCGAAGAGGCCGATGACTGCCATTTCATTATTTCAAACTGTCCGGAGAGATATTAACTTTTACATATAATTGATAAAAAAAGTTTAGTTTTATTTACCCTTATTTACCCTTATTCAAACGTTTGAATTCCTTTTTAAGAGCCGCAGCAAAATCTTTGGCTACTCTTTTAAACATTTCTAATCCTGATTCAAATTCACTTGTAACTTCTCCGGTAAAATTACCTGCAAAGATTTCAGTATTGTTTACTTTTTCGACAATTTTTAAAGCAACTGTTACTTTAGCCTTTCCAGCCCAAGCGCCAAACATAAAACGAAGAAACCCGCTTCCTTTTTTATAATCTATAAGTCTGCCATTCACCTCATAATCGTAAAGATTCCCAGATTCATCTTTCATGTCAAAAAGTTCAGCTTTAAGCAGAGCATCTTTTAAATAACCCTTGAATTTATCTATATCTTCCATCGATGGTTTCTTATCATCAGGGAAATTTCCCGGCAGCTCATCAAGTATATAACCAATTTTGCAGGTCGAACTTCCTGGAAAAGTTTCCTCCAAATTGTGTGTTATAGCATAACGTTGACCGCAACCGCTTACTAAAAATGCGATAGCCAAAATAACCGCTGACATGTACTTAAATATTTTCATCTGATCTCCCAAATTATTAATAAGATTATTTATCAAAAAAGAGCTATTAGTGATAGTTTAAAATCCAATATTCCTGCAGTTTGGACATCACTGTAGTAATTCCAGCTATCATCTTCATTTTCAACTTTTCCAATAAAAACCAGGTCCCAGTTTAATCCAAAATCAAGACCAACATTTTTTGAAAACATTTGAATGATTCCGAAGCCAAGATTCATTGCAAATTTAGTTTCCTGATAATCATCTTCAACCAAATATATTTCAGAAGTTATAGTATTTATATATTTACATTCAAAGGTGGTTTTATGAGCTATTGCCCCCAGGCCGGTCACGGCATACCACATGGTCTTGGCGGGAATTTTTTCTCCAAATCGGTTATAATACTGCACAGCCAGCATATAACGTATCACATTCAACTTAAATTCCTGACTAATAATTTCATATTCGGGATTTAGACTGTATAAACGGAAACTATCATCCCATTTCAATCCAGCTTTTGATATAATCACTCGAATTGCAATCTTATTGGTAACCGCCACAAGAAAATCGCCTTCAAAGCCAATACTGGAGTTAATACCATCGTAATATGTTCCCAAAGGAACACTGAAATTACAGCCCAGCCTGAATCCGACATTCCAGTATTTTTTAGCTGCTTCTTTGAATACCTGGTCATTATTAGAGCGCCATTCATCTTTAAATAATTGCTTCGATCTAAACCCTGAATCAACCTTATTTACCGAATCTATTACTACAGGATGAACCGGTTTGACAGTGTCGATAATTTCAAGTTGCTTTTCGCTGTCTTCCGGTTTGTAGTAACCCTTTAGTAAATCCCCGGCAATATTTTTTCCCTCAGTATCATAAATAGCTTTAATATCCGGGAAACTGATATTTTTCTGGTCTTTCTCGAGATAAACGGTTACCACTTTATAAAAATTATCAATTTTGTACTTTACATTGTCATACCTATCACCGGCTTTGGTCACAATGGTGCCTTCAACAGCTTCAGCTTTAGAACCAAAAGTTAAAATAAATAAAAATATTAAGATACATTTTATTGACATAGTAGAATATTTTATCATTTTTTTTCCTTGTAACTATTGTATATATATAAATCTTCATGTTAATGCTGTCAATACTTATTTAACTATTAATGGCAAATAATATCCATTATTTTTAGGATTGCCAAGTTTATAATTTTCCATATCTTAAATATAAACATGAAAGGAAATTGACATGACAAAAATAATATCTGTAGATATCTTAAAAATCCCCGATAATATTTTCAAACTCATCAGTAAAGATTGGATGTTGATTACTGCCGGAAATATTAACTCTTTCAACACCATGACTGCCAGCTGGGGAGCTTTCGGCGAACTGTGGAATAAAAAAATATGTATCTGTTTTGTCAGACCGGTACGTTACACTTATCGTTTCATGGAAAAGGCGGATTATTTCACCCTGTCTTTTTTTTCGTCGCATTATCGTAAAACTCTAAATTACTGCGGCTCCAGATCCGGACGCGATGTCGATAAAATAAAAGCAACCGGCCTCTTACCGGTTGAAAGTCAGTTCGGTTCGGTCTATTTCAAACAGGCTCGCCTGGTCTTCGAGTGCCGGAAGATTTATATCCATGACCTTGACCCAAAAAAGTTCCTTGATCCGGTAATCCATGAGTCCTACCCGGAAAAAGATTACCACCGCATGTATATCGGCGAGGTAATTAACTGCCTTATAAAAGAATAGTCAGGCTGTCTGTTTACCCGTATTTGTTTTATGAATCCTTTTTATTGAAAATAATTAATTCCTTTTAAAAAAAAGCTGTTTCCGTAACAGAAACAGCTTTATAAACGATTCTAAAACATTACGGGCATAAAAGCAGGGCTCGATGAGACAGATACAGATGGTCGATTAAAAAGGTAATATCGGAGATATCCGGGTCTCCCCCGCTGACATCGACATCAGCTTCCTCCAAACAGCATAAAGCCGAATGTGACAGGTAAAGAAAATCAATCAGCCTGGTAATGTCCGATATATCGGGTTGTTCGTCAACGGAACAATCGACATTGCCGGTATAACCGACGCAACAGGATTCACAGGCGTCACCGATACCGTCGAAATCGCTGTCTTCCTGGCCGGGATTGTAAACATATTGACAGTTGTCATCTATATCGAGGATGCCATCGTTGTCATCGTCATCGTCGCAGGCGTCGCCGTAAGTATCGCCATCGGCATTTTCCTGATAAGGATTCGGTATGAAGATGCAGTTATCACACGGGTCGCCCACTCCGTCGGCATCCCCATCGTATTGAGTCGGATTGGGATAATCGGGACAGTTGTCACATTCATTACCATAAGAGTCCATGTCAATATCATCCTGCTCTATATTGGCAACCCCCGGGCAGTTATCACAGCCATCCGGCCAGGTATCGCCATCGGCATCAGCCAGGTCGTCATACCCGGGACAGATATCGCAGGCATCGCCAACCCCGTCGGCATCGGTATCCTCCTGCAGGGGATTAGCGACACCAGGGCAGTTATCCGTCCAGTCACAAATCCCGTCCACATCATCGTCCGGGCAACAGTTAACGGAATGGGTATTCCCGCGCACCCAGAAGAGCGGATAGCCGGGGTCATTACCCCAGAAAACATAAAACTCCCGCCATTGATTCAAAACATAAACCCAGTTATCACAAGTATCGGGATGCGGTTTGGTGTCGAAACAGATACCCGGAAAAGTTCCCGGGCCAGGGTCGGAATATTCAATACCGATAAAAAACGGCCCATCCACACAACATGGTTCGGGAAATACATAAGTTCCGTAATAAGGCAAACACCAGGTGGCCGAATCGCAGACGACCTGATAACGACAGAGTTCCACCACCGGCCCATTACAGACTTCATGACTGGTATCGGTATCATAAACGATGATATCTACCGTTATCGGCCATTTGCAGCCGGTTGGCCCGAACAGGGTAAAGGAAAAACCATCGATCTCAAACGGATAAGTCGGTTCACCGCACTCCGAAGGGTCGAAATATGTTACCGTGCGCTCACCCGGAAGATATTCCAGCGAAAAGCCAAACGCCGTGTCGTTATGCTTTTTCAAAGTACAGGTGCCGAGAAGGTTTTTTAATCCCGGTTGCATTATATATACTTTATCGGGAAGTACCTCAATCTCATCTCTTCCATCGGCATTGATGCTTATCATGCCGATGACAAGAAATATAACTGTGCTTATTAAATAAACCCGCATTTTCACCTAAGAGCCCTCCATCAATATGTTTTTATTAATATAATCTACCGAAGCATTGGTGTCAAGGAAATGTCTTTCACTGCTGAAAGAAATAACCATAAAAAAACGTTCCTGAAATCATTCAGGATCGTTTATGAAATATTTATTTTATTAGATATTGTTAGCTTTAAGAAATTTTATAAAAGCCGTCGTAGCGGCCAGGCCGGCGGCGGCATTGGGATGCGAATCATCCTCGCGGCGGCGAAACTCCTTTTTGAGATAATTCTGGTCGTCAGCAAGAATATCGAAAAAATCGAAGACGTAAAAATTATCAAGTCCCGTATCCTGGCGGTACTGAAGAACGAACTCAAGTTTCAACCACTCGTTAAATTTGCGGGCTCGAATCGTCTTATCCGGGGAAGTCTCCGCGGGAACCAGCGGCGGCGCCGTAATATAGATGAATTTTTTCCCCGGATGGACAGCAAAAATACTTTTTAAATTATCAAAAACCGCCTTGTAATTGGCTATCGTTCTCGTCTTATCCGTCGGATTGCCGGGTTCCGCGCCCTCATCAACAATATTACTGTTGGGGAAGCAGGACTTGAACATGATAATATCATTTTCAGAATTATCGCCGTAGTACTGGTTGGGGTGGGCATTAAACGTGAAGACTTTTTCGATGTCATCCCGGAATTTGGGCAGCCAGTCACAGATATCGGTCTGCTGACCGATTTCATCGCCATAGGTAGCATCATGGACGCTGAAGCCGTTAGCCATCAGGGCGGCCTTGAGATTTCCCTCAGTAAGCCATATCTGTCCCACCGAATGATGCAGGAAAAGCAGTTTTTTCGGCAAATGCTCGTTGATAGCATCGAGCATTTTCTGGTTTATTTTAAGAGTTTTATCGGCGCGGTAAAATTTATAAGCGATAAAAAGCCCGATGGCATTACCTATCAGCGACAAAATCAAAAGCATTATTAACCAGCGCATATATATTCCTTTCTCAATTAATCCCTTTACTTACGGACAATATTATTTTAAATAATAAATGCCTGCTTAAAAAAAGCAAATATAATTTTAATTAACTCTTAAACTATCACCGGCTTTTTAATGTTCCTCTTTATTTATTTTCGAACGTAAAAAAATATGCCGTTTAACTTCCGGTTATACTATCTTTCAGCCGCTGAATGTCCCGCCAGCCAGCCGGTGGAGAAGGCTGCCTGAAGGTTATACCCGCCAGTGTCGCCGTTGATGTCCATTACTTCCCCGGCAAAATACAGGCCTTTTACCAGACGCGAAGCCATAGTACGAGGGTCAACTTCTTTAACACACACCCCCCCGGCGGTTATTATGGCTTCCGCGAAGGAACGATGCCCCTTTATTACCAACATAAAATCCTTCAACCATCCCCGCAGTCGTCGGCGTTCTTCAGCAGTGATATGATGTATTTCCTTATCCGGAGCAATTCCCGTCAACTTTATCCCGACCGGTACCAGGCTCTGGGGCAGTAACTCTTTCAAATAAGTATGGAACTGCCTTTTCCCGAAAGTTTTGAAGTCCCGCAACAGGCGGTTATCGAGCTTTTTTTCATCCAGGGCCGGTTTCAAATCTATATGCACCGTGACCTTTTTTTTATCCCGCAAGGCATCCACTACCAGTCCGCTTAAAGTCAAAATTATCGGGCCGGATAATCCGAAATGGGTAAAGAGCATCTCCCCGAAGGCATGGCATTTCTTCCGACCCTCGATTCGCACTGTGGCCTCGACATTACGCAGGCTCAACCCTTGAAGGCGCGGGGCAATATCACCGTCAGTCACAAGCGGAACCAATGCCGGCCGGGGTGGTATTATTTTGTGACCGGCACTTTTAGCCAGAAGGTAACCGTCACCGCTGGAACCGGTAGCTGGATATGACGCTCCGCCGGTGGCAATTATAACCGACCCGGCCGTAATTTTTTTATTATTACATATTACCCCGGTAATATGCCGGTCGGTTATCAACAACTTATCGACCCGAGCATTATTTTCGACCTTAACACTGCATCCGCGCACCCAATTCACAAGGGCTTTGGTTACCGCCACCGCGTCATCATTTTCCGGGAATACTCTTCCTCCGCGCTCGATATTCGTTTTTATGCCCAACTGATTGAAAAATGAAATCAGTTCACCGGAAAAAAAAACCGCAAATGCCTGCCGGAGAAATTTACCGTTCTCCCCAAAATGAGTTATGAATTCATCGCGCGGTGCTATGTTGGTCAAATTACAGCGACCTTTACCGGTAATGCGAAGTTTCTTTCCGGGTTTTTCTTTTTTTTCAAGTATCAAGACCCTCGCCCCGGCCAGAGCCGCTTGCCCGGCCGCCATCAAACCGGAAGCACCGCCACCCACCACTATTACTTCGACCTGTTTCATGGTCTAAAAATACCTTTTCATCCAAGATAAACAAGTGTATAATTATTTAATGACAATCTCGATTCCATTATTGAATTTTTAAATTAAGGTGATTTCAATATGAGGAATAGTAATTATGTTTAAACAAACCCGATGGATAGACCGTAAGTTTGAACTTAACTACCCGGTGGGAGTGTTCCCCTGTGTCGTGGCGCGTATCAAGGGCACTCCGGCAAGGCTGGAAGAAATTGCTGCTTCACTAACACCTGAACTTTTGACCGCCCCGGTGGAAAACGGCTGGACAATTCAGGAAAATATAGGACATCTGATTGATTCCGAAGCGCTTTTTAGCCGCCGTTTAAACGACTACCTTAGCGGACACGAAACTTTGCAACCGGCCAGCCTCGACGGCCGAAAGACGGCTGCATCCAATCACAATGCCAGGGATATTAAAGATATTTTGCGGATGTTCCGGATGGTTCGCGGCGCCTTCGTCACCCAGCTGGAAGCCCTTGATGAAAACATGGTTGGTCGCTCGGCCCTGCATCCCCGGCTCAATATTCAAATGCGTCTGATTGACATGGTATATTTGATGGCCGAGCACGACGATTTCCACATCGCCCGGATATATGAATTAATAGAACATTTCAAACATTAGATAAATATTCCATTTAAGCCTCGAGGGCGTTAATAAACTAGAAAAAAACGATACACACGCTCTCAGTAACTCTTTTACCTTTCCCTTAACAGGGGTCTTGTCAGGCAGGTCGGGCCGCCGGAACCGACTTTCGATATCTCCTGACCCTTATATTCCCGGACTGTAAAACCAGCCCTTTCCAGCAACAGCCTGGTTCGGGGATTACCTTCAATCATTATACACTTTCGCGGTGCCAGCGCCAGGATATTGCACGCCATCGTCGGGTATTCTTCATCAGGAATATCGATAAGTTTGAAATTCCTTTCAACCAGCCACTGCCGAAAAGGTACCGGCAAAAGCCGTGAGTACACCACCACCGTGTCGTTATCAATCGGGCTTATCATCGACATCAGGTGCAATACCTCGTCCGGTCCTGTCCAGTGCACCAACGGGACAACTATGAATTCATCGACCAAACCGGCAGTCAAATCGCGAAGTTGCCGGATACCTTCGGCGTTAGTCCGATAACCCTGCCCCACCGCCAGCTGCCGTGGTCCCAGCCAGACCACATCACCTCCCTCGAGTGTCCCGTCGCCACCAATTTTACCCAGAATCGGCACCCCTGTTTTCCGGAGGTAATCCCTTACAGCCCGGGGTTCTTCATGGCGTTCCTCTTTTCCCATATTGCATAAAATCGCGCCTTGGTCGGTAATTAATACCGGGTCGTGTACATACATGGAATCCAGGCCCACCCGGGCGTCTTCGGGAAGGTAATATATCTTATCAACCTCATTATTAATCAGATTTACAAAATAATCGTATTCTTCCAGAGCTTTTTCATAAACAGGGCAACCGAGGTAGTTCAAATCCTGCCACTGGTCATCGATATTTTCCTGCGAGATGAAAGCGTCACGAGGATGTTTGAGCAACACGCTTTTAATCGGGTTGACTTCCGACTGGCTGCCGTATCGCATAATCTGTCCCTCCACACTATCAGATTTTCGTGGTTTAAAAAAAACTCCCGGTTAATCGCATTATTCTATTATATATTCACCCTTGTCCGTTTTCAAAAAAACCGCTTCCACCATGCCATGGCGATGAGCCGGACGGTCGCCATGGTAATGTTCCGCCCCCAGGCCTTCATTATGATAAACAACCTTATAATTCCTGAAAAGAGTCAATATCTCGCCAGGTTCAAGATATGTATGCACCTGCTTTTTATCTTTTTCAAACGAATTATTACCGATTTTACGAAAATCAGCTACCGTTTTTTCATAAGAAGGGTCTTCGACCGTAAAAGCGGTTACAAAAATCAGACTCCCCCGGCTTGTCCAGGTACTGATATTTTTAAGAAGTATATTGATTTCTGTCCAGCTAAGAATCTGAATGAGACCTATAAGAAGGATAGCAGAGTAAAAGTCAGTCAGGGGTATGAAATTTTCAAAGCCGCACTGGTTGGCGCTGATGGGCAGATTCTCTTTTTCAGCTATATTGGCGACGGTGTCTATAGCTACCCGGGAAGGGTCGATAGCGTCAACGATGTATCCCTTTCGGGCCAGGAAGAAAGCATTCCGTCCCTGCCCGGTGCCGATATCAAGCACCGGCCTTTTTTTGTCTATCCGGGTGTAGTGCTCGCGTACTATGCCGGTCGGCTCAGAACCGAAATAATCTTTTACCCGGCTGTAAATATCATCATAAGCCATTCAAATACCCGTGAAAATCCAGATTTTAAAACTGGAATACAGTAAAAAATGTTTTCACCTCGTTTTGGAATTGAAAATATTATAAAAAGTCAACACCATTCCCAGACCCAGAGAAAGGCCGAAGAAAAAACCGATTGAAAAAGCTATGACTCTTCCTGAAAATTCAAATCCGAAAAGAAAATTATAGGCAATCCCCAGCAACCCGATAATCGATAAAATTGCACCCCACTTCAGAGCCTTCTTCGATTTCATTTAATAACCTTTTTATTTTTTTGGCAAATTCTCAAATTCATGGACAGCCAATTCAGCTCTGGCTTCAAGCAATTTTTTGTGATACTTATCCAGTTTGCCCGTATTGCCAGCTTTTAATGCTTTGTAAATATCGCCCTCAAGCTCGGCAACTTCGAGCCTTTTATAATAATCCAGCATTTCATGAAAATGTGCCAGAGTAATCATGCCGGTTAAAAGCGGATGATTATTGGTCACATTGGCATTTCTGAAAACCATCCCATGCTCGAGTTCAACTTCCAGACCGCGACGAAATTCTTCCAGTTCAATTGGCAAACCATCAGTATCCAGTTCAGCCAGAATCTTCTCGGCTTCCTCGATGGTCACCCCGGTCGATTCCATTTGGGTCCAGTCCCTTAAATTAAGTTCCCGGCATACTCTTTTAACTTCCTCAATAGTTACATAAACCGGTATATTCATAGATTAACCTCCTAAAAATATATTTTACAATCTTTTGTATTTATGTTACTTATTCTTTAACCAGCAGAACATTGATGGCCTTGACAACCACTTTTACCCGGTCACCCTTTTTAAGGTTCAGTTCTTTCAATGATTCCATCGTCATTACCGAATGCATAATTGACTTGGCGGGGATATCAAGTAACACCTGACACATGATATCGCCTTTTTTAATCCCGGTTACCTTACCGATAATTTGATTACGGGCTCCATATCGCATAACTGTCATCCTTTCCCGGATAAATCCGGTATTGTTTGATAATGCAACAAATAGTTAATTCAAGGTACGCCACACCTGATTTTTTTTCAATATTTTTTTCAAACTTGTCTTTATCAAGCAATTTATATAAATTAGTTGCTTTGTCAGAGGTACAATTAATAAACCTGCTAAACCACGGAGACTTCATGGTTGTAAAAGCCGTTATTTTAATTCTATATGCCCTGGTGATAATCACCATCGGTGTTCTGGGTTTGAAAAAAACCCGAACTTTTGCCGACTATTTTCTGGGTGGAGGTAAAATCGGACCCTGGATGACGGCCTTCACCTATGGAGCCGCATATTTTTCAGCCGTGCTCTTTATCGGATTTGCCGGCAAAGCCGGCTGGAGTTTCGGGTACTCCTGTCTCTGGATAGCTGTCGGCAATACCCTGGTCGGGGTACTGGGCGTCTGGTGGCTTTTAGGTTACCGCATAAAAAAAATGTCGCTGGAATATAATGTCCACACCATGGGCGAGTATTTCGAGAAACGCTATGACAGTCCTTTTCTCAAATTGTTTGCCTCGCTTTCGATTTTTATCTTTTTCGTCCCCTATTCTGCGGCGGTTTTCATGGGTTTATCCTACCTGTTCCGTTCCACTTTCGGAATTGACTATACCCTGGCTTTGATTTTAATGGGCGGCTTCACGGCTTTGTACCTCGTTATGGGAGGATATAAATCCATGACCATGATTGATATGGTTTTCGGTATGATTATGGTGCTCGGGGTTGTTATACTTATGATGAGCGTCCTGGATAAAGGTCACGGACTAAATAATATCACCGCCACCGTTGCCGCCCTAGACCCCCGCCTGACCGGGATGGTCGGTCCGCCCGGCTGGTGGCCGTTGTTCAGCCTGGTTTTTCTGACCAGCGTAGCGCCGATGGCCATGCCGCAACTGGTTCAGAAATTCTACGCCATCAAAGATAAACGCGCTATCAAAATCGGTATGGTTGGTTCGACCTTTTTTGCACTTTTGATAACGAGTATTGGTTACTTTACGGGCGCCACCACCCGCTATTTTCTTACCCCCGATAATGCCCCGCAGGCTTTTGAAAACGGGAAACCCATCTACGACGCCCTGATGCCGGAGCTTTTAACCAATATTATTCCCGGGGGGCTGACCGTTGTTATCCTGCTTCTTATCCTGTCGGCCTCGATGTCCACCCTGGCGGCTCTGGTTCTTATCTCCAGTTCCGCCGTCACCAAGGATTTCTACGCCGGTTTTATTAACAAAAATATCTCCGACCGGAATCTTACTTTATTAATGCGGGTAACCAGTGCCTTCTTTGTCATCCTGTCAGTGATAATGGCTTATTTTAAACCAGCCACCATTGTCGGTATTCTGGGTATCTCCTGGGGAGCCATCGGAGCGGTTTTTCTGGGACCGTTTATCTGGGGGTTATTATTTAAACGGACAAATAAAACAGGGGCGATTGCTTCATCCATACTGGGGCTAATGGTCTGTCTGATATTATATATAAAGGGGATATCTTCGACCGAAGCCGGTACTATCGGCATGATGATTTCACTGGTGGTAGCCCCGATAGTCAGTTTTTTGACTCCAGCGCCAAACCCTCAAAACAACAAGGTAAAACAAGTATGATAAAAAGAATATTGACCGCTATAATGACATTTTTTTTCTTAGGCGAAGTTTCTCCTGCGTCGATTTCATTGCATCCCAAATTCAACCTTGACTTTTCCGAACGTTTTCGCATGGTCAGCTGGGATAATGCGATCAGCCTGGCTGACAGCGCCGGTGAAGCCAGGACTTTTACCCGTCACCGTACCAGTCTGGGAGGGCAATGGCTACCCGATAAGAACCTTGAATTTACCCTTAAACTGACCAATGAATTCAGATATTATTTCGTTCCCGAAGGTACGGCATTCAACCTCAATGAAATATTCATAGACCAGCTCTATGTAAAATGGCGTCACCAGGGTACTTTCTCCGGCACTCTGACGTTCGGGCGCCAAAATATAATTCTTGGCGAGGGCTTCATGGTTATCGACGGCCAGGCGCTGGACGGTTCCCGGGGTATCTATTTTAACGCCGTCCGTTACGACTGGGATATTAAAGATAAACACCGTCTGACTTTCTTTTATACCTATATGCCGGAGAAAGACGACTGGTTACCGGTCATTCATGACCAGAAACAACAACTGGTCGAACAGGATGAAGAAGGTATTGGCCTGTACTACAGCGGGGATATGAAAAAGTACGACCTCGATGTCTATTTCATCCGCAAAAACGTCAAACCTACCGGTCATCAGATACCCGAATCAAGCATCAATAACCTCGGCTCTCGTTTCAGCTTACCCTTATCCGATCGCTTTTCTTATACCATTGAAGGCGGTTTTCAATTCGGTAAACGCGGTCTGTCGGATCGTGCCGCCATCGGCGGGTATATGTATTTTGATTATAAAACAAGATTTAAACGCCTTAAGAATTATCTGCCGCAGGTCATTACGGCAGGTGCCATTTATTTGAGTGGTGACAATCCCGATGATGATAAATGGGGCGCCTGGGACCCTATATTCGGTCGTTTTCCCAAATGGAGCGAATCATTTATATATACCCAGATTCAGGAAGACGGAGTGGCATTCTGGTCCAACCTTATTTCCCTGCACGGCCGGTTCCTCTTTAAATTTGCTGAAAATATATCTTTTACTTTCGATTATCATCACCTCCGGGCAACAGAAAAGCCACGCCCCGGCTCTTTTCCGGGAGGGGACGGCAAAACCCGCGGTAACCTGGTAATCAACCGTCTTTCCTACAAATTCAATAAATACTGGTCGGGGCATATCGTCTGGGAAATGTTCACCCCCGGCAATTATTATTTTAACGACGCCGACGGCTTCGGCTGGTTGCGCTCGGAGTTGATGTTCACGCTGTAATCATGACATTAATCAACCGGTCGCACCGGGTTTATCAGTTGAATGAAAATTTTAAAATGGTAATTGACAAGTCCTGTTTTATTTCTTAAATTCTATATATAGAAACATCGATTGACACTCTTTCATTGATATTCAGACTTCAAGTTTCGGCATCATTATAAAATACCTGCCTGTTAAAGTTTCTGATAAAGAAACGGCGGGTACGAAATTTTATTGAAAACAGCCTTTTCAAAAGGAGGTAATATGCCGGTAAAAAGACTAAAGGAATTTCTCGATTTACACCGGGCCAGTTATTGTACAATCAACCATTCCCTGGCTTATACCGCCCACGAGATAGCGGCTTGCGTCCATATCCCGGCAAGGGAAGTGGCTAAAACCGTAATCGTTAAAGTTGATGGTAAAATGACCATGGTAGTGCTGCCAGCCGCTTTCCGCATTGATTTGAAATTACTTCAGGAAATCACTGACGCTTATAACGTGGAACTGGCGACCGAGGATGAATTCAAAGCCTCATTTCCCGAGTGCGCGGTGGGAGCTATGCCGCCGTTCGGAAACCTCTATGATATGGATGTCTATGTCGCCGACTCCCTTGCCGAAAACGAATACATCGCCTTCAACGCCGGTTCACATACCGAAATTATCAAAATGACCTATCGGGACTTTGAGCGCCTGGTCGAACCTGTCGTCATTGACCTGGTTCTGCGCTGAAGAAGAATTCAAGACCCCGCTGGTACGTATGTATTTGAGTTGGAATAGTTAAAAGAAGTCAAAATTAACAGATAATTTGAGGAATGTCCATAATGCCGGAGGCCGGACTTGAACCGGCACGGTCCAAAGGACCAAGGGATTTTAAGTCCCTGGTGTCTACCTGTTCCACCACTCCGGCAAAATTTAACGACTTAATTTATACCGTCACTGTAACCGACGCAAGACTCTTTTTTCTCTAATCCGGCAGGTTATTTCCCCTCTCCAGTCGTTCAGAACGAATAGAATGGCAAAAATAATGCGAACCGGAATACCACCGATTCGCATCGGAAGCTTATCGGGTTAATGACTATTTTTTCAGCATAACAAAATCTTCATTCTGAAAACCGGAACCGGAAACCGTTTTTACCGTCGTTATACCTTCTTCGACTTCGGTGGCACTGACCACGCCGATATCATCATAAAGGATTTTAAGAACTTTTCCGGTTTTGGGATGGGTGACTACCTTGGACTGGCGTTTGACTTCAAACTGCATCCCGGAAGTTATGCCAATTTCCGTTCCGGCGTCTATAAACATCAAGTCCTCGGCCACAATCAGAATACCGGTCCAGGGCATATTCCGAGACTGCTCGGCGACTTTCTCCACGATCTGATTGATTACTTTGCGGGTTGCTTTGCCGACTACGTGTTCATCGAAGCTTTTCTGATCTTCAAAGGAAAAATCCTCGGTGGAAACCCCGAGTGACCTGGAGTTCTCGGATGCGGCGACATCCTCAGCCAGGAGAACTTCCGAAGATCCGATTGAAATCAGCCGTAAATCAACCGCTACCCGCGCCGTATAAGTAGTCACGCCGCCGCCGATTGATTTGCCAAGTAATTTACTGGCCGAACCGCCGATAGTTTCTTCTTTATAACCGAATTCCGTTATGGTGGCTTTCACCAGGATATCGCCGATTTCCAGTTTTCTGGCGACCTCGAAACTGGGATTAGCCAGGTCGGATTCACTCAGATTTTTTTCGGCTAGTATTTCGTTCAGCGCCGCCCGCTCGAAAACCTTGAATTTCCCCGACTTGACCAGGGCGGTTATAAGCATGTCCGCCATGCCATCCCCGGGGTTATTACCATAATACCAGCTGTGATCCGATTTATCCTCGAAAGTCCCGACTATGACTTTCTTTTTCAAGCCGATTTCGGCATCCTTGGCTGGAACACTGCCGGTTATAATCAAGAGAAAGCCCAGAACCAGAAGATAACAGACCTTGCCTTTCATTTTACCTCCTTCCAATATGTGTTAAGATATTCAATTCAATAAAATTAAAGTTTAATTGTCAACCATTTACCGCGACGATAATACTGGTAAAAGATATTAGCGCTGACCAGAATCGAAATCGACAATACCCACCACACGGCGCTGGAGCCCAATCCCAGTAACTCGGTTACAATTAAAATCGGCAGTACCTGCATCCCCCAGGAATGAATAATCGTTAAAATCATCGCCGGGGTATTCAAACCCACTCCGAGATGAATTTCTTCCATCATGATAAAAGCGCCGATGAAAGGAAAACCCAGGGCGAAAATACGCAATAAAGTAACCCCCTGCGCAATAGTTTCCGGGTTGTCGAAAAATATACTCATGATGAACCGCGCCAGAATGAATGTTATAAGAGCCATCGTCAGCATGATACCCACCCCCAGTAATATTGAATGGTCTGCGGTTTTTTTGGCGCGTTCATATTTATGACCGCCGAGATTGTGCCCGATTAATGCAGACAACCCCAGCCCAATACCGACCAGAATCGTCACGCCCAACGAAGTTACCTGGGTCCCGACCCCGTAGGCGGCCACTACCGAGGTTCCGAAGGTGGCAATCAGAGGCACAATCACCAGCCGGGAACCGGAAAACGAAAGGTCGGATAGCCAGGCCGGGATACCTATCTTAACCATCTTCCACATTGATGATAACGTTATTTTCTCAACCCCGGACAGGTTCAGCTTTACATTAGTGCGGTCGGTATAAAATAAAAACAAACCGAGACTGAAAGTCAGACAATAACTGATCACCGAAGCATAAGCGGCACCCTTTATTCCCCATGCCGGCAAACCCAGATAACCGAAAATGAAGAACGGGTCAAGAGCCATATTCAGAACATTGGAAATCAGCATCAAAACCAGAGCCATATTGGGGTTGGCTACTCCCCGCATGGCCGTAAAAATAGTATAAGTCGCAAAAAGAATCGGCATAACCGTAAACATAATCTGCCCGTAGGCAATACCCAAATCCAGAGCTTCCCCCCTGGCACCAATAATTACAAGTATATCCTCGGCAAAAAATAATCCTGTCCCTCCTAAGAGCAGGCCAAAAAACAACTTCAAGATTATCGATTCCTTGATTGCCTTCTCTACGAGTTTATAATTTCTTTCTCCATACCTTCGGGAAATAATAGCCACCGAACCCGGGCCCACCAGCTGATTAAATGAAAAAAACAGCCACATGATATTATTAAAAAAAGTAATGGCGGCTACCGCCACCTCGCCCTGCGAAAGCTTTGAGACCCAGTACATATCCACCATTCCATAAAGATGATGGATTAAGAAACCAAACATCGAAGGCAGCCCCATCTTTAAAATAGATTTAAAAACCGAACCATCGGTGTAGTCATTTCGAGTTTTTATATCAGGCTCTGCCATAGCATCCGTAAGTTGCTGAATTATAATTTTGTTAGAAGAAAAGGCTGTTTTGGCATCACAAGTAAGCTTTATTAATAAAAAAATGGTGGGGGAAGGAATCGAACCTTCGAAGGCATCGCCGGCAGATTTACAGTCTGCTCCCTTTGACCGCTCGGGAACCCCACCAACAATTTATTAAAAATGTCAGCCGGTAAAGGCTTTAACTTAAAGCTGAAAATATATGGCTAAATTTATAAAAATCAATGACTATTTTATAAGAAATTAAGTCAGCTTTTTATTTATACGATGTTTCCGTAGTTCTGGTGTCTTCTGTTGATGTCCTGACCCTATTTATAATTCGGTTTATAACCGGTAAATCCCCGATTACATCATCACGCAAACCCAGGTAAAGCTCCCGGTCAGGACCCTCAAACCTTTTGTTGAAGGCATCCATTATGACAATCAAACCAACAGCAGTTAAAAATGCCAGGACTCCGGCTATCATCACGGTTAACATCCGATGAGGTCCCGCTTTTTTAGTCGGTAAGAACGGGTTATCAAGGATTCTGACTATAGGCAGGTCATTCTGTAGTTCCCGCCGGGCCAGCTCATATTCCTGATTGAGATACAGATAACCCTGAGTGTTAAGTTCCACAGCCAGCTGTAACTGACTTATTACTCTAATTATTTCCGGATTGGTACTGCCGGCCCAGTTCTGATTCTGCTTTTGAAATGCTTCCAGATTATTGCGGGCTTTTTCAAGGCTGGCTTCTTTTTCCATAAGCTGACGGGCCAGATAGCTTACATTATCTTTTGCCCGGGAACGCCGTTTATACAAATTAAAGTTTTCCAGTTCCTCAATGAAGGCATTTAAAACTGCCTGCGACAAAGCAGGGTATTTTGTCTCCGTTGAAAGGCGAATAACCCCGTTCTTTTTATCGTAGTCTATTGAAACAATCCTGTCCAGACAGGTATAAAGCTCATCCTGGTTATCAGTACCGAAATATCCCGTCAGAGTTACCGTTTTTTCAGTTTCTTTTTCCATATAGGAATAATTTTTACTCAACACCGCATCCATAATCACCCGCGATTTCAATATAACCGGAAAAAGTTCGGAGGAGTTTTCATCACTGGTAATCTTACCTCCCAGACCGGCGTAACTTTTGAGTTCCGCAATTTTGTCCACACTCCCGGAAGGTAAAATGCTGGCATTGGAACGGTAAATATTGGGGGTAAGCAAAACCAGCCCGGCAGTAAGAACCATGACACCCACCACTATCACGCTTATCATTTTTTTCCTGCGAACCAGGGATCTCAGAAATTCTATCAAATTAAATTCTACATCACCGAGGGGATCACCCTGTACAACTGAACTGTTTTCCGGTTCTTTTCTAGTAATGGAAATTCGCCTGTTCATACTCTTTCTTAAAATAAGTTTATAATTTTCCACATTTAATTAAAACAAATCGCATGCCGCATATTTTAATAAAATTCAAAACTGCAACCCGTTGTTTGTCATTCGGTTGGGAAACTCATGTCTGTGCGGGAAAGTCTTCTTTTTTTTATATCAGGAAGATATTTCCTTTAATATATGAAAATATTTCCAGGGATATCGAAGTAGTTATTCAGACTGGTGCTCTTCAACTTCACTTACTGTTTCCGGTTTGCCTTTGAGAAGAAGGCGATGCGGTTCAAATGGTGATTTGTTTTGAAAATGAATATCAACTGCTCTCTGCACAAAAATCCGGAATTCCTTTTGAAATCTTTCAACAGAAAACCGCTCGGCATGTGACCGGATTTTATGGGGGTCAAACTTATGCCTTAAATTTTCGAATCTTTCTATTGCTCTGATGAGGGCATCCGAAGTTTGCTCTTCAAAAAACAGTCCGGTTTGATTATCAACAACGGTTTCCAGGCTGCCGCCTTTGCTATAAGCAATTACCGGAGTGCCGCAGGCCTGAGCCTCGACCGGCACTATCCCGAAATCCTCACGGGCGGCAAAAATAAAAGCCCTAGCCCTTTGCATATAATCCTTCATAACTTCCAAAGGCTGAAAACCCAGCATGGTTATATTGGTGGATATCTTCTTTTTGATGCTGTTATAAAGCGGACCATCGCCAATTATCACCAATCTACGATTCGGCATTTTTACAAAAGCTTCCGCTATCATGGCTATTTTCTTATAAGGCACCAGCCGGGAAACGGTCAGGTAAAAATCATCTTTTTCCGCCTTAAGCATAAAATCGTCAACTTTAACCGGAGGATATATGACTGTCGCTTTCCGCCCGTACACCTTTTTTATGCGCCGGGCGATATATTCCGAGATGGCAATAAACTCATCCACCCCGTTGGCGGTGCGGTAATCCCACATCCTGACCCGGTGCAGCATATACCTGACCAGCCAGCTTTTCAAACCCCTTGAAAGACCCGATTCTTCTAAATACTGGTGCGTCAGGTCCCAGGCATATCTTATCGGAGAACAACACATGCAGATATGCAACTGGTCCGGACCGGTAATAACTCCCTTTGCAACCGCATGATTATTGGACAGGACCAGGTCATAATCCGACATGTCAAACTGTTCCACCGCCAGCGGCATCAAGGGTAAATAGGAGCGGTAACGGGTTCGGGCTCCGGGAAGTTTCTGAATAAGGGAAGTCGTTACTTTTTTATTTCTTATGAACCAGCGAAGGTCATCGGGCAAAAACTCCACCAGGGCGTAAAGGCCTGCCTGAGGAAACACTTCCAGCATCTGCTCGACCAGTCGTTCCGAACCAGAGTAATCAACCAGCCATTCATGCACGATGGCAACTTTCAAGCGTTTGAGGTCAACGCTAACTCCACCTTTGCCATTCATTCGATAACCTCTTGCTCGATATCGACCTTTTTATCCGGTTCTGATTTGGCCGTATCCCCGGCTTTTTCGGAAAGCCGGGTCATCTTTAATACGACCGGTGTCTTCCGGCTTTCGGTTTTTAGCAAACCTTCGAAATCACTCGGATTCACAAGGCGCCAGTGTTTCAGGGAATTTTCAAAATCATATTTGAACTTGAAACCTCTATCAAGCAATGCCTGCGGGACTATATGCGTCGGGGTGGCGGCTTTTTTTACGCGTACCGGATGAATCGGGTTTTTAAAACCCACCATCGCCTGGATAAACTTCGAAGCCGGCATGAGCAGCCAGAGCGGAAGCGGCATTACCAGCGCCCGCGTGTCCAGAAAACGTTTAATCAACTTTACCAATTCACAGAGGGGCTCGGTTGGAGTTTCCACGTAATTGTAACAGAAGTAGCGCCACCCGGCATCCATAGTAAAATCTACACTATCAAGCAAACCATAGATATAGCCATAGGACTTATAAACACCCGGCGAACCCGGGAAAGCAAAATAACCTCTTTTGATGGCTCTGATCATCCGCATGATATTCCCCGGATCACCCGGTCCGTAGAGAACTCCCGGACGGGAAATAATCAGCCGCCGCGAACTATCCTGCCGCCGCCACATTTCATGAATCAACTCAGCGGGATATTTCGAGCCGCCGTACGGCGTTGACGGTTGAACCGGCGACCTTTCATCGGTGGGGCCGATTGTCGGGCCATAAACAGAAATACTGCTGGTGAAATAGATGTTTCGACAGCCCACCGCTTCGGCATAAGCACAGACCTGATGTGCCCCTTTCAAATTGGTCTCGAAATATTCCTCACGGATATGCCCCGGTTCGCGATGAACAGCCGCCAGGTTAAATATCCAGGCCGGTGTTTCCCGGATTAAATTAACGGGAATTGGCAGTCTTACGTCGGTCAACGAGGTGGTGATACCCTTTTCACCTTCAAGAGCGGAGGGGCGTATATCCGCCAGATGGCAATGGCTGAAGCGACCGGTTTTTAAAAAGTGCCGGGCCAGATGCGTTCCCACAAAACCGGCTCCGCCGAATATCACACAGCTGCTCATTTTAAAAGTCTCCCCCCTCCCGGATTACCGGGAAATGCTTATCATGCAATGTCATTTTCTCGTCTTATCGGTCAACCTGAATTTCGGCGGCTTTCAAATTCCCGCCCTTTTATTCTGTTTTACTCGATACTATACTGTTCGGTAATATCTTCATTTTAATAACAAATTCAAGAAAAAATTGTATCCAGGTAGTGACATCCGACATTTTTTCATTTTTGGGAATACTCAGAAAAATTATAAGTATTTTTTTTAACAATCACACCTTATTAGACAGGACTTTTCCTTTTTTCACAATTTTCTGCTTGCGACACACCGAGTGCAAAATGATGGCCAGAAAAAGAAAATAATACAGATTAATGGGATATCTTTGCATAAAAGCCGTTAAGTTAGCGGTTATCATCAGGGTAACAATTAAGAATACAATGCTGGACATGTATATGCTCACCAACCAGGGGTCTTCTTTGTCTATCACGGTCTTTTTATATTTTAATCCCAGCAGGATAACCAGGAAGGGCGGCGCCAGATACAAAAAAAGGGCCATCAGGCCGTTGTTGATGATTATGTTATAGTACTGGCTGTCAAACAGCATGTATTCTTTCAGGCTGAAAACTCCGAAAGGCCAGTTTCTTATTTCCTTCAACCGGTCAATCACATAATGCAGCTGTTCGATACGACCGGTAATAGATGTTGAGGTCGGGTCTTCCAGTTTGAAGAAAATAAAATCTATAAACGTGTAATAATATTCATATATGAAATAAAACAGCGCCGCCAGGAAAAGGAAGATAACGGTCAAGGGTACAAAAATTTTCCGGCCTTTGAAAAGAAATACCAGCAGACAAAGAGCAATAATATAGGAAATGACTGACTGGAAAGAGATAGTTAAAATTAATGCGATACTATTGAGCACAATTACCAAACTCATGATTATTTTCAGGCGAGTCGGTACATCCTGTATAATAAGCGCCGTGGCGATAAGACCGGGGATGATAAGAAAGAGTCCGAAGGTGTTCGGATTTCCCATCAAGGAGTATATCCGGATACCGCTCCAGAGAAGTTCCCGGTCGAAAAAAAGAAGAGTGCCGATACCGAACAGACTCAAAAGGGTACCCATGACGAGGAATATTTTAGAGATTTTAATCGTTACGGCCCTGTCATAACTATCAGCCACATAAAAAAATACCGGTATTATCAGCAGGTACATCATCATATTACGGACATTATGCTGCATGAATTCCGCCAGGTTGGTATGCAGAGTGCCGAATAACAGGACTATAAAAAAGAAAAAATAAAATAAAAAAACGGCGGAAACCGGCCGGTAGTTGAGGTTTTTAAGGCGAAAACCGGTTGCCGTCAGACGGTAAAAAAAAACCGCCAGAACCAGAATGAATAAAAGATCCCGGGATATAATTATCAGCAGTGGCGCCGAGGGTTGGTCCGGAGATAGCCAGGGAAAGAAATACGGATACCAGTGAAAGACAAAAGTATAACCGAATAAAATAAAAAAAAGTCGATACACTTTGCTAATCCTGGATGGTCATTCCATCACGTTTCTTAACTAAAACCAGACGATCGTACAATCCGCGAAGGATAATATTAAACCCCTTATACAGGGTGTCAATATTCGATTCCGACAGGACCTGTTTTTTTATCTCCATCTTAGCCACGTTGAAATGACCATCGAAAGAACCGCGGTTCAGCGCCATAATGAACTTTATCACTTCTTCATCATTATCAAGAACTACCGAGTCTTTTTCCGCTTCCCTGTCAGCCGCCAGGCGTTTACTTAATTCTTCAAAATGGTAGATTTTTTCAGCTCCCTTTACATCCTGATAGTAAACCGTACCCAGGACATAAACCGGTTTCTTTAACAGCAGCGCCTCCCATCCCATCGTACTGGACAGGACAATAACCCCCGACGAATGGCGAATCAACGCCGCCGGGTCGGCATCGTAAGCAATCAGGCGGACATTGTAAAGAGCTTTTACAGCCCGGTAGAATTTCATCGAATGCCTTCCCAGGGCACTTTTATGTTCCTTGACATACAAAAGACGGTCAGCCGGTAAAGCCCTGGCGATATTCTGGATGGTGTTGAGCTGGTCGACATACCACTCCGATAATACCAGAGTCGAAGCTTCGGGCTGAAGGTGCAGGGGAAAAATATAATAGCGGTCATCGGGAGCAATTTTATCGAATATGCTTCTGCCGAAACGCATAAGCCATTGAGCCCGGACAATCTTTTTTATGTCCCGCCAGGCATACCAGAGCGGATGCTGGGTAATATAATCACCTTTTTCACGACCCCAGCCCCCGATATACCAGTTGTGCAGACGAATGATGAACTCCTTCAAAAAGACGGTCTGCAGGCTGAGGGATTGGTAAGCGGCCTTCATATAATAAGGTTGCTGCGCATGCTCGCGAAAAGCATGCAGGTAAGCAGCAGCCTCGTCATATTCGCGGGGTTCGTACTCGGTCCCTTCAAGCAGGTTTTTATACTCACAGTCAACCAAATCCCATTTTCCCCCCCGCCACAGCGAAAGAGTAAAACGGGGTGTATCGCCGCGGGTCGAGTAAAAAGAAAGATGGGGAATCTTATGCTTCTCACATACCGCCAGAGTGACCAGATTATAAAGATAGGCAATACCGGTCGAAAAATAAAAATCCGGGCGCTCTTTGTTTAAAGCCCGCTCGACATTATAAAAGGTACTTATCAGGGCTTGCGCCTGTCGAGCTCTTTTTTCCTTGACCAGAAAGCGGTCGGCGGCAATAAACGACGCCGGTTTATACTGACCGTATTGCTGCTCAAGGCGTTCGAGTTCCTTCCTGATATCAAATCCCTGGTCGAAAAAGACATCAAGGGGATAAGTTCGGGGAAAGTCGTTCCAGTATTTTTTCCAGCGCCGGCCCATCGTGAAACCACATACCTGATAGCCGTCATTGCTATAGCGCTGTGCCAGGCGGGCAAACAGGGGAGCTTCATCGCAGACAAAATCGAATGCAATTTTCATGCCCTGATACCCACCCTGGCGCTTTCATCCACCCGGTCAGAATCCAATCGATACCGCTGTAAAAAACCGAATTTTAAAAGAAACATAAGCAAATAACCCGCCAGACAACTGAAGGCCGCACCCGTAACGCTGTATTTGGGCACCAGGGAAAAATCGAGGGTGAGAGTGGCAAATACGGCAACAATCGTGCTGATGAATATCTGGCGGTCTTTATGCCTTACGTAAAGACCGTAATGGGGCAAGGAACAGATGGCCAGCAGGCTGATGGCGCCGAGGAGAATCCAGAATACCGGCAGATATTCACCGTATATGGGTTTTTTTACCAGTTTGAGAATCGGCCCAATGGCCAGAGCAGCTATGCCTGATAATAACACCGCCCCACCAACTACGCCTATGCCCATTTTACGCATTATAGCACGGTATTCTTCAAAATTCTTTTTTTGAAAAGCATCGATGATTTTCGGGTATAGAATGGCGATTACTCCCGTAAAAACGAAAGTCTGAACGACATTGGCCAGGTTAGCGTAGAAGGTGTACACCCCCACCATGGCTTCCCCGTGGTAGTTCTGAATAAAAAAACGGTCAGCGTACTGCACGCCCAGCATGGCCATGGTCGAACCTAAAGACGGCAGCGAGCCCATGAAACCTTTTCTCAACCATTGCCAGTTGATGGACACACTGAAAGTCTTTTTCCAGGACAGGTTTCTCAAGGCATAGGCTGTCATTGCGATGCACATCATTCCCCCCAGGCACCACATGAACCAGATGAACTGGAGAGTCCGGGTTTCCTTATAGTAATAGCCGGTGGCGATTACGGCATAGACCCAGATACCGCTCCGCAGAAACAGAACGATGTTGGCCATGGTCGGCCGGGACAGGGTAATTAACAGCCGGTTGGACTCCTGGGAAAGATGTTCCAGAATCAGCAACACATAAAACCAGCCGATATATTTCCAGGCAATAAATTCAAAAGTGAACAATAAAAGAAGAAGCGGTAAAACCACAATATAAACGATACCGTGAAAAACGAGCTGGTCACGTATTAAAAGCGCACAACCTTCCTCAGAATGGGCAATTATTTCCCGGCTGTTGAAGGTGTAGAAATCAAAACCCAGCAGGTACAATGAGATGGCAATACTAACCGAAACCATCCCGAAAACACCCAGGTTTTCCGGTGAAAGACAACGGGCAAAATAAAGCAACAGGATGAATTTACTGACCAGAGTCAGGCTGCGCAGCATCAGATTGGTGATACTGGTTTTCAGCATAGCATATCCCAGCTCAAAGGAGTCCCGTGACGGACATCCCTCGATACTTTTTTCCCGATAAAGATATCATAATATTTAGGGGCAAGTCCCAGGCCCGGACGGATGGCTCGAAGATTCCGCGGTGTGAATACCTCGCCTTCTTTCATGTCCTCTACAATATACAGACTCCGCCGGAATTTCGCCGCCTGATGTTCTCCGGCCGTAAAACCATAACATATCTTTCCAAGAGCCTGCCATGCCCTGGTGGTCTCCTCAACCAGAGCTTTCATCTCCGCCGGCTCCATGGAAAAAGCGGCATCCACCCCGCTTTCCGAGCGGTCCAGGGTAAAATGCTTTTCAATCATAGTGGCTCCCAGAGCCACACCGGCAACAGCCACTCCTATTCCCAGGCTATGGTCGGAAAGTCCAACCTGAACCTTGAATAACTCGCGCATATGAGGAATGGTCATGATATTACTGTTTTCCGGCGAAGCCGGATAAGTACTGGTGCACTTAAGCAGAATAATATCTTCAATCCCGACCTGCCGGGCTGTCCTGATAGCTTCATCGAGCTCGGCTATTTCAGCCATCCCCGTTGAGATTATTAATGGTTTGCCGGCTGCGGCAACTTTACGAATCAAGGGGATATCAATATTCTCAAAAGATGCAATCTTAAAACAGGGTACTTCGAGCTTTACGAGAAAATCAACGGCGCTGGCATCAAAAGGAGTACTGAATCCAACCAGTCCCAATTCCCGGCAAAGGTCAAAAATGGGTTTATGCCAGTCCCAGGGTGTGTGCGCCTCCTGGTACAGTTTATAAAGAGTTTTCCCTTTCCAGAGACTCTCCTGGTCGTTTATAAGAAATTCTTTTTCGTTCAAATCGAGAGTCATGGTGTCCGCAGTGTAAGTCTGAATTTTTACACCCTGCACTTTGGCCTTAGCCGCCGCTCGAACCAGTTCCAGGGCCCGGTCGAGAGACTGGTTATGATTACCGGACAGTTCCGCAACGATAAACGGCGGATAACCGGGACCAAGGCGGTATTTACCTAATTGAATAAAAGACTTCATCATTGGAAAATAATTAATCCTGTTTTCGGGGCGGCGAAACCAGAGCCTCACCGTCAATAACCACTTCCCCCTTCTGGTTCATACAGGAAGTTTTTAACAAAACTCTCTTTTTTTCATCACGTTTCTCGATAACTTCCACCCTGGCCGTGATAGTATCCCCCATATAAACCGGGGCTAAAAAAGTCACCGACTGGCGCATATAAATAGTCCCGTGGCCGGGCAGATAATTCCCCAGGACATTGGAAATCAATCCGCAAACAAGCATGCCGTGGGCTATCCGCTTACCAAAAGCCGTTCCCTTTGCGTATTCCTCGTTCACATGAGCCGGATTCATATCTCCTGTTATTCCCGCAAACAGGTAAATATCCGTTTCCGAGATGGTTTTCGAAACTTCAGCCCGGTCACCCACTTTCAACTCATTATAAGAATAACTGCTCATGGTCATCTCCCTGGGGTTTACTCAAAAACCGCCCTTATAAATTCATGTTTCCCGCGGACATTTTTTTCCCAGTCTTCCCGGAGAAGACCCATTTCCACGATATCAAGATACTCGCCGTTTTTATATATCTGCTGGCGGCGGTCGCCCTCCACCACGGAGCCGTATTTCTCATGAATTTTTACCACCAGGTCATTTGACTTCAGGACTTCGCAACACAGTTTGTTCAGACCCAGGTTTCCGAAAACAAACTCATGGACATTTAGCTCGACATTTTTACCTATGCCCTTGCCGCGGACATTGGGTGAACCCAGATAATAGGCCCATTCACAGCGACGGTTAACCGGGTCGATTTTCACTATCGATAGCACCCCGACAGGTTCGTCATCCACCCATATAATCCAGTCGCGACGGCTCGTATCACGAGAAATCCGGTCATACCACTGTTTTTGTTTTTCCATCGAAGGTTCAAAATCGGTGTACATGTATTTGCTTACTTCGGGCATGGTCCGCCATTTTAAAACCATCGCCAGGTCATCCGGTTTGATTTTTTTGAATTCCAATTTCATTTAATACCTCCGGAAATACTAATAACCCTCTGTCACACCGGCTGATATAGTATTACAATATTCCTGTTTTTAAATTAAATTTCAAACAAAAATTTAAGAGTATTTGTTAACACCCCTGGCCGCATAAAGAATATCGCACACTCTGTTAACCCCCAAACCGTCAACCAATTTCATTCCGGCGGAACTCATCGCCAGCATTTTCGGCCTATCCTCTGCCAGCTCAGCTACATATTTTATCATCCGGTCAGCTGAGACCTGCTCGGAAATTCCCAGGTAAACGGCAAAACCCATCCGCTCCGATAAGCGGGCGACTTCAACCTGGTTCTCGGCCACCGCTACCGTGACAGCAGGTAAGCCCAGGCAACACCTTTCCCAAGTACTGGTACCACCGGCTCCGACTGCCAGGTCCACCATGGCCATCAGACGGGCAATATCATCAACAGCTCGATGATATGCCACATTAGACATACTGTCGCATTTTTCTTTAATAATGTTGTTATTGGGATTGGTTTTACCGACGATAACCTCAAAATTGAGAGCCCCCGTTTTTGCCTTCTTCAGGGCATTAAGGAATTTCAACGTTTCATTAGTCCGGTCTGCTCCACCGAAAGAAACCATTACTTTCCGGACCCGGCCATCCCGCTTCGCCATGACTTTTCTTTGCGAGTTGAATTCTTTTCTCAAAAGGGCGAAAGTCGGTCCCAGTAAAAGCTGCGTGTCTGCGCCGACCAGATGTTCATAGCGCTTTTCCATATCCTCGTAAAGATTCTGGTCCAGAAGAATATGGCAGTCATGGCAACGGTTAGCCAGGTCGTCGATAACCATCAACCGCTTGATATACGGCAACATCTGCCGTTCCCAGGCACTGTCCAGCGCATAATGGTCCACTACCAACACGTCGGCATGGTTTTCTTTTTCAGCGAGCACCCTGCCCGTTTGAAGAGCATCGGTTTCTTCCTCAACCGCCAGCCAGCGCTCGTACTCGCTGATGTCGGGATTATCCATCAGGGTATTATCGTCAAGGGGAAGTTCGTGGAGCTTATGGCCGTTTCGCAGGACCTGGGTATTCATATTGCCCGGGAGATTCCGGCAGATAAAAACTACCTGTTCCCCGCGCGCCGATAACTCCCCGGCCAGTGCCAGGCAACGCATTAAATGACCGGTACCAATCATCAGGGAAGAATCGGTGCGAAACACTACCTTCATGACAATCAGGCTTTCTGTTTTATATGCTGATTGAGTTTTAACCATTCCGGATTATGCTTTAACAAATCGAGACAGTCACCCATGGAAAAATCATGTTTAACCGGATACAGGGCTTCAATCATGCGTCGAATCAACTCAAAATCCTCCGGCGTATCCACCGTCCAGCGATGATGACTCAAATTTTCTTCCCCCGCCACATTCAACAACCGGAACCTATCCGGATGGTTATATATATATGCCGTCACATGCTCACGGTCGACGGGTTCGAACGTCCGTTCATGAATATCCGCCAGTACCGCGAAGGGAAACACCTCACAATCCATTCCCCTGGGATAAGAACGCACCAGAGTATTGGCAACGTAATCGACTTTATCAATATTCTCTTTATATGTCCTGATTACCCGGTCAATAACAGCGGCATCTATCAGGGGACAATCCGAAGTTACGCGAACGATGACCTCGGCGCCGCTTTCCCGGGCGGCTTCATAATAACGTGCCAAGACATCCTCTTCTGAACCGCGATAATACTTCGCCCGCTGTTTAAGACAGAAATCAACAATGATATCATCCTTCCCACCGACAGTAGTAGCAACCAGAATATCATCGGCTGTCGTTACTTTTCTCAAACGTTCCAGCTGGTAGAACAGTAACGGCTGTCCCAGAATTTCTTTCATGATTTTACCGGGCAGACGCGTCGAGCCCATTCGCGCCTGAACGATAATAACGGTTTTCAATGAGAGTTCTCCAAAATCTTTTTAAGAGTATCAATAACCCGCTGACAGTCTTTAAAAGTAAGTTGAGGATACATCGGTAAACTGAGGGCTTTCTCATAATAACTGTCCGCCTCGGGGAAAGCCCCTGGATTATAGCCGTAACGCCGGCGGTAATAAGGCTGCAGATAAACGGGGATATAATGCACCTGGGTGCCGATGCCTGCGCTACGCAAGCGGTTCATCACTTCGGCGCGGTTCAGGCCGAATTTGATAAAATCTATCAAGACGATGAAAAGATGGAAAGCGTTATAAACCCCTGGGGCCGCCTCAAGGGGACGGACACCGCCGTCAGGAAACCTCTCCCTCAGGAGACGATGATATTTTTCAGCCAGGTCATGGCGTTTTTTCAAAGAATAGTTCAGCCGTTTAAGCTGGCTGACACCAAGAGCGGCCTGAATATCCGTAAGACGGTAGTTATAACCGAGCTCCTGCATTTCATAATACCAGGGATTAAGAGTATTTTCGGGTGAAAAAGCCATCCCGTCATTGATAAAAGCATCCTTCTGAATTCCATGACTGCGGAAATGTCGTAATTTTTCCGCTATCTCATGACTATTCGTAGTCAGGGCTCCCCCCTCGCCCATAGCCACATGCTTGACCGGATGAAAAGAAAAGGCCGTAATGACGGCATGGGGACTAGCGCCGATTCGATATTCCCGCCCCCGGTAGCGGTAACGAGCGCCAAGGGCATGACAGGCATCATCGACCACCAAGGCGCCATGAGCTTCAGCCAGTCCCTGAATTTCCCCCAGGGCTGCCGGTTGCCCGCCCAGATGAACCGGAACAATTACCTTTATTTTCTTCTTTTTGTCAGAGCGTAATACTTTTTCAAGAGCCTTTATACTTATTAATCCGGTTGCGGCGTTTATATCAGCGAACCGGACCTCAGCCCCGACATAACGCGCACAATTAGCCGAGGCCAGGAAAGTTACGGGCGAAGTCACAATCTCATCTCCGTGCCCCAAATCCATAGCCAGCATAGCCAGATGCAAAGCCGCCGTCCCGCTGGAGCAGGCCACGGCATACTTCGCACCCGTAAGTTCAGCCAGTTTTTTTTCAAATGTCCCGATATTAGGCCCCTGGGTCAGCCAGTCAGACTTCAAAACATCACGCACCGCCGCGATGTCACTTTCTGTCACGTGCTGACGTCCGTAAGGTAAAAATTTGGGGGAATTACTGGTAGCCTTTTTCTTTTTTACCGGTCTATGGTTCCCCCCCTTAAACCGGTTTCGAATCTTGTCCGCCACTTTCGCTTACCGCCAGGATTTCCTTCGGGTTTTCATCAGGTCCCTTGATTTTCAGGGAACGTTTTTTTTCATCGCTTACCGATGTCTCTTCCACCTTGAAGTCCGGATCCACATGTTCACGAATCAGGTGTCGAAGCTGCTCGACCGTCAACCAGTCGGTGTTGGTTTTACTGCTATATGAAAAACCATTCGAACAGCGTTTACCGTTGAAAACTTCCATATACCGGTCAACATCCCATAATCGGGTTGAGGGCAGAATGACAAAATACTTCTCAAACTCCAGGGTACTCAAGGCATCAGTGGCGGTAATCATTTCTTCATGCAACTTTTCTCCGGGACGAATCCCGATGAACTTCAATTCACAGCCCGGAGCAATCGCCCGGGCAACATCAACCAGCCGATAGCTGGGTATCTTGGGAACGAAAATCTCACCACCCCACATATGTGCCAGGGCAAACAAGACCAGTTCCACCCCTTCATTAAGGGTAATATTGAATCGCGTCATGCGCTCGTCGGTAATCGGCAGTACCCGTTCGTTTCTTTTTTTGAGAAACAGGGGAATAACACTCCCCCGGCTGCCCATCACGTTACCGTAACGCACTACTGAAAATTTTATTTCGCTTTTACCTTTAAAATTATTGGCGGAAACAAACAGTTTATCCGAAGTTAACTTAGTGGCACCATATAAATTTATCGGGGCGGCGGCTTTATCGGTACTCAGCGCAACGACTTTCTTAACTCCCTGGTCGATAGCGGCTTCGATAACATTCTGAGCCCCGATGACATTGGTCTTAACCGCTTCAAAAGGATTGTACTCGCAGGCCGGGACCTGTTTTAAGGCCGCCGCATGCACAACAATATCAACTCGCTCCATGGCTCTTTTCAATCGTTCCTTGTCTCTAACGTCGCCAATGAAAAAACGAAGTTTGGGGAGTTCACTCTCTGTAAATGTCTGGCGCATTTCAAACTGTTTGAGTTCATCCCTCGAATAAACCACCAGGCGGTTAATATGTTGGTATTTATCGAGGATTGTTCTTATGAAGGCTCTGCCAAAAGAACCTGTTCCACCGGTTATTAATATGGATTTCCCGGAAAGCATTAATATTCCCTCTAATCTTTTATTATATAATAATTTAAGATGACAATAGTGTCAACTAAAATTCCGTCTGCCAGGGTAAAGTTCATTCAATAATCCAATCACACAATTTACTGTCTCTAATTTATAATAATATTTTAAATACAAAAACTAAATCATTATTTAATCATTTATAAAATTTTAAAAAGAACTGGTATGTACTTTTGCTATGAAAATCAATTATTCGGGTACTCTAAAAGGAGCTTTTTCATCGTCTTCATATCTTATCTCATCAACTTCGTCTCTACGGTCTTTCCCTTTGAAAAGACGGTTGGGAGCATTAAACACCATTCCCTCGCTCCGGCCTATATTCTTATAGGCATGCACGACTCCGGGTGGTACCAGAACCCTCAGCAATTTGTTCTCAGGAGCGTCACATTGAAAAAAAAGACCGCCGGTAGATGAATCCCGGCGATTATCCCATAAATATAGCCGAAAAGTCGAGGTTCCCGCAAAAATAAAAAGGTCGTTCTGCTTTTTGTGTTCATGCGGTCCGCGGACAACGCCCGGTTTCGTCAACGATAGATAACTCATAACCGGGTATTGGTCCGGTTCCAGCTCATCCTGTCTGAAAAGTTCCGCCAGCCAGCCGCGTGAATCGGCATGACGGGTCAGTTCTTCCAGGATAACGCCTTTGATATCACATTTCATGTTTATCACTCGCGATGGTGCGACAAAAAATCATGTAGTGCTTCTTTATAAGGACGCATGACGTTCCAGCCGGCATTTTTTAGTACCCGGTTTTCCAGCGATGAATACTTCGGTCTCGGCGCCGGTAAAGCCAACGCTTCCGATGTACAGGGTATAAGATACACCGGCATTTTTAAAAAGTCAAAGACCTCTTTTGCCAGGTCATACCGGCTGGTCTCGCCTTCGGCAGTGGCATGGATTATGCCGTTTAAATTATTTTCGATTACAATTTTCGTTTGTTTCACTATCTCCATCGTCCAGGTCGGGTTACCGGTCTGGTCATCGACCACGGTTACCGGGGTGATAATCTGCCCGGCTTCTTTCATTCTCATCTGTTGCCAGGCCTGGCGGATAAGCGTACGAATAAAATTTTTCCCCGACGCCCCATACAGCCAGGCCAGACGCATTATAGTAAAATCCTCCAGTATCTCAGCTACTTTCTTTTCACCCTCGTACTTGCTTTTACCGTAAACCGTCTGCGGCGATGGCGGGTCACTTTCCACATAGGGTGTTTTTTTATCGCCATCAAACACGTAATCGGTCGAAAAATAAATCATCCGGGCGCCGTATTCCTTACACGCCCGGGCAATATTGGCCGTACCTTCGGCGTTGACGGCAAACGCCCGGTCCCTGTCGGTTTCCGCTCCGTCAACATCGGTATATGCCGCTGCATGGAGCACGATTTCCGGTTCACATTTTTGAAATACTGTCCCGACCATGCGGAAATCCCGGATATCCATCTGCATTATATCAACCCCACAGACTTTGTAATCACGTGAAAAAAACTTTACCAGGTCGGCACCTAATTGACCCTCGCTGCCGGTTATCAGCAGTTTACTTTCAGGCGCCATCGACTTCATTTAAAACTCCCCGAAGATACGCCCGGTAAGAATTATCCGCCATTTTATCGACCAGGTGCTGCATTTGTGTTTTTGAAATAAATTTCATCCGGTAAGCGATTTCTTCGATACAGGCGATTTTCCGTCCCTGGCGATTTTCAATAGTGGCGATAAAATTTCCTGCGTCCAGAAGATTTTCAAAAGTTCCCGTATCGAGCCAGGCAATGCCGCGTCCGAGTTTCACCACTTTCAGCTTTCCCTTTTCAAGATAAGCGTTGTTGACATCGGTGATTTCCAATTCCCCTCTTTTAGAAGGACGCAGCCTTTTGGCTATATCGACCGCACCGGCATCGTAAATATAAAGTCCCGTCACGGCATAGTTGGAAACCGGTACGGCAGGTTTTTCTTCGATAGCCAGAGGTCTACCCTTTTTATCAAACGTAATCACACCGTAACGCTGAGGATTATTGACATAATACCCGAAAATCAACGCCCCGGTTTCAAACGACCGTGCCTCCCTGAGAAAATCATAGTCCCCGTAAAAGATATTGTCACCGAGGATTAATACAACCGGCTCTCTATTAATGAATTTCTCCCCGATAATAAGTGCCTGGGCTATACCTTCCGGGCGCGGTTGCACGGCATAGGTTATTTCCAGTCCGAGATGGTGGCCGTTGCCGAGCAAGGCCTCGAACCTGGGGGTATCCTCGGGTGTGGATATAATCAAAATCTGCCGTACGCCATAAAGCATCAGGGTGGCCAGCGGGTAATAAACCATCGGTTTGTCGTATATCGGCAGGAGCTGCTTGGAAACCACCTGCGAAAGGGGATAAAGACGGCTGCCGCAGCCACCCGCAAGGATTATGCCTTTATTCACTGCGTTACTCACAAACTGTCCCGGTTCCGGTAATTCCGGTCATAATATTTAAGATATTCACCGCTTTTACAGTGGTCAAGCCAGACGGAATTGTCAAGATACCAACGAATGGTTTTTTTCAAGCCTTCCTCAAAGGATATCCTGGGACGCCAACCCAGTTCCTTTAAAATGAGTGTCGGGTCGATGGCGTAGCGACGGTCATGTCCCGGACGGTCAGGAACAAATTCTATCAACTTTTCCCGCGGGCCCCCACCCAGATAATCATCCAGCAACCGACACATCATTTTCACCAGTTCGACATTTTCTATTTCATTATGCCCGCCGATATTATAAGTCTGCCCCGGTTGACCGCTATGGAAAACCAGATTCAGGGCTTCGCAGTGGTCCTGCACATACAACCAGTCCCGGATATGACGGCCGTCGCCGTAAACGGGCAGGGGTTTCCCCTCAAGAGCGTTACATATCATCAACGGGATCAATTTCTCGGGGAACTGGTATGGCCCGAAATTATTAGAACAGTTGGTTATTATCGTATCGAGATGGTAGGTTTTATGATAGGCGCGAACCAGGTGGTCGGCGGCGGCTTTCGAAGCTGAATAGGGCGAGTTGGGGTGATAGGCGCTCAGCTCGGTAAAATAACCCCCTTCCAAAAGGGAACCGTACACTTCATCAGTGGAAACATGTAAAAAGACACTTTCTCCCCTCCGGAATCGTTCCCGGGCCAGCTCCAGTAAATTGAAAGTACCAATAATATTCGTCTGGATAAAAACCGCCGGCCCGATAATCGACCGGTCGACATGGGACTCTGCGGCCAGATGAAGAAGGTTGTTTATGTCAAACTGGTTAAAACATGCCGTGAGAGCATTGAAATCTCTTATGTCGATTTTTTCAAAATGATAATTGGGTGCGTTCTCGATAGCTTTAAGGTTTGCAAGATTCCCGGCATATGTAAGGCAGTCAATATTGACAAACAGGTAATCAGGGTAACGCGGTACCATCATTAAAAGAAAATTGGAACCGATAAATCCCGCCCCGCCGGTTACGATAATCCTTTTTTTATATTCTCCAATATCCAATTCACACCTTGAAGCCCTGTAGGTCGAAACCCTTGTGGTTTCGACTTTATTTCAAGTTCTGTCAGGTCCTTTCCCCGCTCCGGCGGGGATGAGACCTGACAGATTCTCATCAAATAATTATTTATTAATAATAACAGCTAACTTATTACATGGCAAGCGGAAGTTGTCAATAACCCATATTTGAAAAAAACTAATAAAAAAGCCGGCGAAGGGACTCGAACCCCCGACTGGCTGATTACAAATCAGCTACTCTACCAACTGAGTTACGCCGGCCTGCTTATAAAGCTGTCAGATAAAAATATAATTTTTCGTCTCTGTCAAGCCCGGCTAACCGGAAGGTTTCCCTCTTTTAATCAGATGTAATATCTTCATAACGGAGATAAGACCTGCCCGCTTTAAAAAAACCGGACTATATTTTCCTTTTCCACTTCACTCCCTGGGGCGTGTCTTCGAGTACAATCCCCATAGCCAGAAGTTCATCGCGGATTTTATCCGAAAGCGCATAATCCTTATTTTGGCGCGCCTGGTTACGTCTGGCAATCAGTTCTTCAATCCGGGCATCCAGGGCCTGTTCTTTAATTTCAAAATTCAGCACCGTGTCAAAACGCCTCATCGTTTCAATAATTTTATCCCGCTCCTGAGCCGACAACTTATCTTCGGCTTTCAGACGGTTGATATCCCGTATAAAATCAAATATTTCACCGAGAGCCCCGGAAATATTCAAATCGTCATCGAGATTGTTTTCAAAACCTTCAACAACTTTCTTTATATACGTTTCCGCCTCGCCGGTGGTTTTGCCTCCCGGATAATCATTCAGATTTTTGATGAAGTCGTTATACCTCTCCAGCGAATTTCGGGCAGCATCCAGGCGCTCAAATGTAAAATTGAGTTGCTGACGGTAATGGGAGGATATCAACAGGTATCGCAGAGCCCTCCCGGAGTAACCCTTGTCGAGAATATCCCTGAGGGTATAATAATTCCCCAGCGACTTGGACATTTTTCGGTTATCGGCGAGTAGATATTCGCTGTGCAGCCAGTAATTAACGAATTTCTCACCCGTGGCGCCTTCGGACTGGGCGATTTCATTCTCATGATGCGGAAACATGTTATCCACGCCGCCGCAATGGATATCAAAATGATTGCCGAGATATTTCATCGACATCGCCGAGCACTCGATATGCCAGCCGGGACGCCCCTTGCCCAGCCCGGTTTCCCAGTAAACATCGCCGTCCTTTTCGTCCCAGGCTTTCCAGAGTGCGAAATCGGACACGCTTTCTTTTTCATATTCGTCCGCAGCCACCCGGGCGCCCGCTTTCATGCCTTCCATGTCAAGCTTGGCCAGCTTACCATAACCTGGAAAAGCCGCTATCTTAAAGTAATAATTACCGTCCACTTCGTAAGCCAGCCCCCTGTCCAGAAGCTTTTTTATAATGGCGACCATCTCGTTAATGTGCTCGGTCGCCGCCGGGTAATACTCCGCCCGTTCGATTCCCAGAGCATCCAAGTCCTCGAAGAAGGCCCTGGTATACCGGTCAGTAAACTCCTTCAGAGAAACCCCTTCCTTGCGCGAATCACGAATGGTTTTATCATCGACATCGGTAAGATTCATGACATGAGTAATTTCATAACCTTTGTATTTGAGGTAGCGGCGCAGAAGGTCTTCAAATATGAACGTCCGGTAATTACCGATAGTCGGATAATAATAAACGGTCGGGCCGCAGGTGTACAAACCGACTTTACCCGGCTTAATCGGGATAAATTCTTCTTTAATTCCTGACAAGGTATTTCTAAAACGTAAAGCCATTTATCACTAAGCCTCCGTAAATGTCGCTACTTTCTTTTTATCCAGTTTCTTAATCACTTCGAACACCAGCCTGACCGTGTTGTCGTAATCGTTCCGGTTTAAAATGCCGTTGTGACTGTGTATATATCGAACCGGCGGGCCGATTACTATAGACGGCACCCCCAGCCGGCTTAAATGTATCGGGCCGCCGTCGGTAGCTCCTCCGGCCATGGAAGTCAGGTGAAAGGGAATTTTCTTTTCTTCGGCGGTGGCTACGACCAGGTCGCGAAGTTGCAGGTTGGGAATCATCCGGGCGTCATATATTAAAACCGCCGGGCCGGCGCCGATTTTTTCCGTCTTGTCAAATCCGTCCGGAGGTATATCCTGCGCAATCCCGACGTCAACCACTATACAGACATCCGGGTCGGCCAGGTGCGCCAGCGTCTGGGCGCCTCGCAAGCCGACTTCCTCCTGAACGGACCCGCAACCCAGCACGGTATTGGGGTGCTTGACGTTCTTAAGTTTTTTCAGGACTTCAATCACGATAGCACAGGCTACGCGGTTATCAAAGGCTTTGGACAGGTACATTTTATCATTGCCCATGATGGTAAACCGGCTGTCGGGGATAATCGGGTCGCCCACCTTAATCCCCAGCTTTTTCCTGACATCGTATTTCTCCTGCACCCCGACATCGATAAACATATCCTGAATTTCAAGAACTTTTTTGCGGTCTTCCTGGGGTAACAGGTGCGGGGGTTTGGAACCAACCACCCCGATAACGGGTCCTTTCGAAGTTATTATTCGCATTCTCTGACCCAGCGCCACATGACCCCACCAGCCGCCCAGCGGCAAAAATTTGATATAACCTTCCTTGGTGAATTCCTTGACCATAAAACCGATTTCATCCATATGCCCGACCACCATCACCCGGGGGCTGTCACCGGTGCCCTTTTTGGCGCTGAAAAAAGAGCCTATTTTGTCGTATTTAATCTCATCGACATATTTAGCCAGTTCCCTTTTCATAATCTTGCGTATTTCATCTTCATAACCGGAAACGCCGTTAGCCTCGGTTATTTCCTTCAAGAGTAATTCGGTTGCATCCACAATCAGCTCCTGTATCTTTATTGTTTAATATTTTCCTACATATAGAAATTAACAACCAATATATATGTCAGGTTCTAATTGTCTATTTAATTTTCGAGAATGTCCAGAAGGTCGGATAAAGTTTTTATTCTGGGGATATTGTAGGACATATTCTCAGGATACGTCCGGTTTTCCACAATTTTTAAAATAGCGGGCATGCCTACCTCGGCCGGCCCCTGAACATCCTCGATATACCGGTCGCCTATATAGACGCATTCCGACGGGGCGTAACCGGCCAGGTTCGCCGCCTTGCGGAAAATATCCGGGTGGGGCTTGCGAAGTTTGAAACTGGAACTGAACAGGGTAAAGTTCAAAAACGGTTCGATGCCGAACCGGGCAAGCTCCTGCAAATGCACCCGCTCCGGGAAAACCGTATTGGATATCAAGCCCATTACCGGGTATTTGTTTTTTAATTTCTCCAGGGTTTCTAAGATATCATCGTAAACATAGAGCTTTTCATCAACCGGTTCATAATAAAAATCAAAAAACTCATCAATTAAATCCGCATCATATTTAATATCAAGTTTCTCGAAAAAAAGCTGTGTTATCTGAGGAACATCCCATTCCACCAGTGTTTCAGCCGCCTGCTGGCGATACTGCGCCTTGATTTCTTCAAAAATCCGGTAGAACTCCTCCTGTTCCGGAACATCGTAGTCGTTAACTTTTAAAAATTTGCGGGCATTTTGCAAACATAAAATGTTTAACTCATCCCACGGTACCGATTCGTATTCAATCAATGTCGAGCCAAGGTCAAAAATCAAGGCACGTGGTTTTAATTTCACCATCATTTATCCCGTTTTATCAAGGCTGATTCAAGCATCATCTCAACCAACCGGTCGAAATCAATGCCTTCGCATTTAGCCGCCATGGGGACCAGCGAAAGATTGGTCATACCCGGCAGGGTATTAATTTCCAAGCAGTAAAAATCCCCTGTATCCGCCAGGATAAAATCGACCCTGGCTGCTCCTGCGGCACCGATAATATCATATACTTTTTCCGCCGCCGTTCGTATTTTAAGGCTGGTGTCGTCATCTATCGGGGCTGGAGCAATATACTCCGATTTCCCCCTGGTGTATTTCGCCTCATAATCATAAAGTTCATTTTTGGGTCTTATCTCCACCGGAGGAAACGCCCGGTTGTCGAAAACCGCTACCGTTATTTCACGCCCCGGAATAAACACTTCTACCAGTATTTCACCGGACTCACGGCCCGCTTTTTGAAGCGCTTCCAGTAACTCCGTCTCGCGGTTGACCTTGGTCAGGCCGATAGTCGAACCACTATCATTGGGTTTGACTATGAGCGGAAATTCAAAACGGTTGGTGATGTCGGTTATCAGGGCATTCCCTATCGGATTTTTCTCCAGGCGATATAATTCCCAGTCCGGGGTTAGAATATTAGCCGATTCCAACAACCGTTTAGTAATGGCTTTATTCATGGCAATGGCGGAAGCCGTCATATTGGAACCAGTATACTTTTTCCCGGCCATATCCAGAAGGTTCTGAATGGAGCCATTTTCTCCGGCTCCGCCATGAAGACCGATAAAAACCACTTCGACTTCGCGAAGGTCCACTGATTCCAGCGGCATGACCGGGTAGTCCCCGACCTTGTCCGGAAGCAACGTATCCTTGAAATTGCTTCTATTGGCAATATAATCGGCGCCATTTTTATCCAGGAGCGACCGGTTAGTTGCCGGGTCGAAAGCCATAACTTTATGCCCCTGTTTTTTCAAAGCGGCGTAAATAGCCGCCCCGCTGTTAAGCGATACTTCTCTTTCGCTGGAATTACCTCCGGCCAGTAAGAGTACTTTCATCAGCTCCTCGTTTTCCTGAATTTTAAAGACCGGTGAATAACATACGCCAGAAGCATCAGGACAAGCAAGGGCCAGATAATCCGGTGATAAGTTTTGAAATAATAATCAATAACTTCCATATTTTCCACCAATTGGAAGGCAATATACATAAGAAGGCCGGTAAAGACCAAGTAAGAAATCAAAGAATAAAAAAACATCTTCAAGGGGTGATAAAGACCGATCCCCGCCCCCAGTGCCAGGGCGGTGCGTAAACCGACCACGAAACGAGACAGGATCAGTATTATCGCTCCGTATTTCTTGAGTTTATGCTCTACCCTTGTTATATCTTCAGCAGAAAAATATTTGAAGTTTTTCCGAATGAAATAATCATGACCGTATTTTCTGCCTATGAAAAAAAGCACCATCACCGAGCTCATCCCACCGGTGATAATTACAAGATAAGTGAGCACGGGATCAAGATGCGACATAGCCACCAGCCCCCCGGCCGCGAAAATAAAACTATCACCCGGAAACGGCGGGAATATATTCTCGATAAAGCAGGCAACCAGCAAAACCAGATAAACCCACAACGGGCCATACACAAACAGATGGTCGAGATATTGATTTATTTGTATGATGGACTCACTCATGTTTGGCCACAAGGCAAACCGCCGAAGCCGCTATTCCTTCTTTGCGGCCGATAAAACCCATTGTCTCGGTCGTGGTGGCTTTTATCCCAACAGCCCCAGTCCCGATATTCAGCACCGCAGCAATTTTATCCTTCATAGCCGGGATATAAGCACTCAGATTCGGTTCCTGAGCGATAATTACACAATCGACATTAATGATACTTTCAAGACCGGCTTCACGGGCCAACCTCAGGGTCTCCTTTAAAATTAAAAAAGAATCCATGCCTTTGTATTTTTCATCCGAAGGCGGAAAATACTGCCCGATATCGGGCAATCCCATCGCTCCCAGCAGGGCATCGGCCAGCGCATGTAAAAGAACATCGGCATCACTGTGGCCGAGTAAACCTTTTTCATAAGGAATCCCTATTCCGCCGATTATCAATTTACGGTCCTCGACCAGCCGGTGGTAATCCCAGCCATAACCGATTCGCAGGTTATTCATGAATTTCTCTCTCCAGAAGAGCCTCAACCATAATTAAATCCTCCGGGGTGGTAACTTTAATATTCACGCTTCTGGGTACCACCACCTGCACCATGAAGCCCATCGCTTCCACCAGCATGGCATCATCGGTAATATGATTTCCCATGGTATTATGTTCATGGGCGGAAACAATCAAATCATACTGGAAAACCTGCGGGGTCTGGGCATAATAAAGCGCTTCGCGTTCCAGTGTAGTAATAATGTAACCGTCTTTTACCCGTTTGATGGTATCCGTTGCCGGAACGGCCAGCATGGCCGCTTTCCTGGTTTTCGCCAGGTTGACCACTTCATCAATATCAGCCGGCAACACCAGGGGTCGTGCCCCGTCATGAATAGCTACTATATCGGTTGACAAGGGCAGGGCTTTCAAACCGTTTATCACTGACTGCGACCGTTTTTCACCCCCGATAACTATCTTTTCCAGTTTTGTATACTTATAGGGGTCCACCACCTTGTGAAAAGTGTAAAGTAAATTGTCCTCGGAAACTACCAGCACAATTTTATCGACAGAGGCGGCTTTTTCAAAGCGGCTGATAGTCCAGCTCAAAAGGGGCCGACCGCATACTTCTCTGAATTGTTTGGGAACCGCCCCGCCAAAACGTTCCGAGCGCCCGGCGGCTACAATGACGGCATATACTTTCATAAGTTCGAATATATATTTTTTAACCGGTTTACAAAAGGGTTTTATAGAATCAGCATGGCGTCACCGTAACTGTAAAAACGATATTTATTCGCAATCGCTTCCTGGTAAGCCTCGAGCACCCGCTCCCGCCCGGCAAAAGCACTTACCAGCACCAGCAACGAAGACCTGGGTAAGTGAAAATTGGTTATCAGATGCTCCACTATTTTAAATTTATGACCCGGCTTTATGTATAAATCCACCATGCCGGAGAAAGGATGAATTAATCCGCCCACGATCGGGGCTGATTCCAGCGTTCTTACCGAAGTCGTTCCGACAACGAAAATCCGTCCCCCGTGTTTTTTGACATCATTAATTATTTTCGTTGCCGAAGGAACCAGCTCGGCATACTCCGGGTCCACAATATGCTCATTGATATCGTCAGTCTTGATAGGTTTAAAAGTCCCCGGGCCAACATGAAGCGTCAGGGGGACTATTTTCACACCGCGTTTTTTCATTTCATCAAGGACAGGCCGGGTGAAATGAAAGCCCGCTGTCGGTGCCGCTACCGCTCCGGTTTTGTCCGGGTCGGCAAAAACGGTCTGGTACCGGCGGATATCCAAAGGCTGGTCCGCCCGGTTGATATAATGCGGCAAGGGTACATGACCATAACCGGAAATTATGCGGTTCCGGGTGGATTTCGATGAAAACCGTATCTCCCAGCTCCCCCGGCCATTATACCGGTTTAACTGCAACCAGTAGTTATCGAAGTATATTCTTTCACCTTCTTTAACTCTTTTTGAAGGCGACACCAGGGCTTCCCAGGTTTCCGTTGTTTCCTCCATGGGCCTGACCAGGAAAACCTCAATCTTTGCCCCGGTCTGTCTTTTACCCCACAACCGTGCTTTAAATACCCGGGTATTATTAACAACCAGGGCATCCCCCTTTTTCAAATATTCCATTATATTGCTAAAACGAGCATGCTGAATGGAACCGGTTTGTCGGTCGAGTATCAAAAGTCGTGATTTATCCCGGCTCTTGACCGGATACTGAGCAATCAGTTCACGGGGCAGGTAGTAATCGAAAAGAGTGATATCCAATATTTTTAACGTCCCCTGCCAAACAGGTTCAAAAGAATCGTCAGAATTATCGAGATAATAATAGAGGTGGCCAGCGGAATATAGATTTTCATTGAACCTGATTTGAAACTTATGTCCCCCGGTAACTTCCCCAAAAAAGGCAGGCGGTCGAAAAAAAGCATGATAACACCGAGGATGAAAATCAAGGCTCCGGTAATAATCAACATCTTTCCCAGCTGCGCCATCATATCCATCAGGACATTGTCACTTATTGAATATGGTCAAACGGTCATACCAAATCTGGGCCAGTAATTTTTGTTCCGACGACAGCTTCTCCGTAACCGCTTCTTTTTTCAACATCTTTTCAAGAGCATTAAGTGCTGTTTGAGTATCGCTCACGGTTAAAATGTAGCCGGTTTCATCCTTAAGTTTATCTCTAAGTTTAACGGTTTCAGAAATCAGCATAGCTACTGTTCCGGTCGGATTAGTGCTGTTTTCAAAAATCTGTTCACCCAGTGATTTCATTAATAATTTTAATTGTTCATTGTTCATATCATTACTCCGTCAATAAGACTGTATCCTCCCTGGTTTTAAATAAATCCCCTCAGGGCATACCTTATAACAATACCGGTTAAAATAAGTTCTGCTGTGCCCGGTCATCGGGCAGATAAAGCCCCAGATGTTTAGCCGCTTCAGACGAAGCCACCCGTCCCCGTTTAGTACGCTGTACAAAACCGATTTTCAAAAGATACGGTTCGACCATATCTATAAGGGTATCAACCTCTTCATTAAGAGTTGCCCCCAGAGCTTCAATACCCACCGGTCCTCCCTTGTAATATTCTATAATTATCTTAAGCAGTTTTCGGTCCAGGTTGTCCAACCC
>JAQUSF010000006.1:0-14512 GCA_028715215.1 Candidatus Zixiibacteriota bacterium | reverse complement strand
ATCAAGCCGACCATCGGCTTTAACCGCCGCAAAATCACGTACCCGCCGTAATAACCGGTTGGCAATCCGCGGCGTTCCGCGGGAACGTCCCGCCACCACCATAGCGGCCTCGCGGTCTATCGTTATATCCAGAAGCCGGGCTGAGCGTATGACAATCTCCGCCAGGTCTTCCGGAGGATAAAAATCTATATGGTAATAAAGGCCAAAACGGTCGCGAAGCGGCGCTGATAACATCCCGGCCCGGGTGGTTGCCCCGACCAGGGTGAACCGCTTCAAAGGCATATTAATAACCCTGGCAAAGGCACCCTTGTCCACGACAAAATCAACCTTGAAATCCTCCATAGCCGGGTAGATAAACTCCTCAACAAAAGGTGACAGGCGGTGAATCTCATCTATAAAAAGTATGTCGCTTTCATTGAGATTGGTCAGGATACCCATCAAATCGCCCGCCCGCTGAAGAGCCGGACCAGAAGTAGAGATTATTTTAGCGCCCATTTCATTGGCAATGATATGGGCCAGCGTGGTTTTTCCCAACCCGGGCGGACCATATAAAAGAATGTGCTCCAGGGCTTCCTGCCTGCCTCTGGCCGCCTCAAGTAATACTTGAAGTTTTGTTCGTAACTCTTTTTGACCAATATACTCGTCTATCGTTTTCGGTCTTAACGAAAACTGCACCAGGTCTTCCTCAGGACTCAGCTGATTGCCCATTACAATACGTTCACGGGTCATTTCAAGGTTACTTTCTTTTCCTGTTCACTTCTAAAAATCGAAGTTATCAAATCCTCAACCTTTTTAATCTGTGGATCAGCTTGCAGCGCCTTATTAATCATCTCCTCAGCTTCGTGCCGTTTATACTGAAGCTGCAAAAGTACCGCCAGAGCTTCCTCAAATATCGGCGATACTTTCTTTTCTTTAACCGCCAGCGGTTCCTCACTTTTCGACAAGGCAAAACGCGCCGTTTTACCGTTTAATTCGGCAATTATTTTGTCTGCCAGGCGGGCGCCGATTCCGGGCAGGCGGTTTAATTGGGAAGCATCTTTCATCTCAATCGCGGTCGCAATTTCCTTAATAGGAATAACCAGTGACTTCAGGGCTTTTCTAACCCCCATTCCCGACACCTGGTTCAAAAGGGAAAAAAACTGCCTGTCAACCGGGTTGGTAAAACCGACCAGTCTGGGGAAATGACTCGACTTTTTATCTCCGGCCTCTATATAATATAACGTTTCAAAGGCTATTTCCTGTCCCAAGGTGCCGTTATTCTTAAGTTTTTCCACCAGCCCGGAGGGCAACATTACCTCATAATATAAACCGTTTACCTCGACCAGGGCATATTCCTCGGTAATTGAAACCAGAATACCTTTAATGCGGCTAATCACTTTCTTTGCCCTCCCTGTAGTTCATTGCCCGGCAATGACATAAGGCTATAGCCAGAGCGTCGGCAGTATCGGGTGGTTCCGGAAGAGCCCTAAGGCCGAGCAATACTTTAATCATTCTCTGGACCTGGTTTTTTTTAGCCCGACCATTACCCGTCAGAGATTTTTTTATCCGGGTGGAGGCGTAGGGGAAGATATTAATCTGAGCCTCGGCGGCTTTAAGGAAAATAATCCCGCGCGCATGCCCCATGATAATAGCCGTTCGCGGATGATTATAATGCGAATATAACTCCTCCACGGCGATTGCGTCCGGTTTGAACTGGTTGATTATACCATCAAGTTCCGAAGCAATTTCCTTTAATTGCTCTGCCAGGGCGGCCTGTTTTGTCGTACGAATAACACCGGCTTCGATGACTTTGGGATTATGGTCATCAATATCAAGCAGGCCATACCCGGTAATATGCAGACCGGGGTCTATTCCCAATATACGCATATTTATTAAATAACTTCCCAGGTTAACAATATCAATAAAAAACTGCCCCAATAAGCAAGGAAGTGATTACAGGTAATCAACTAAATCCGCCAGGCTGTCGATTACCAGATCCGGTTTAATTTTACTGTTTTTAACCAGTTCCGGTCGATACTTCCCGGTTTTTACCAGGATACCTTTCATCCCCGCCCCCTGGGCGCCACCGATATCCGATTCGATATCATCCCCGACCATGGCAGTCTGAGCTGGCTTTAAACCCATATCTTCCAATACTTGTTGAAAAAAAACCGGCGATGGTTTACCGATGACAAGCGCTTTCTGCCCGGTGGCATATTCTAAAGCCGTAACAAAAGCCCCCATATCGACCTGCAAGCCCTGTTCCGTTTGCCAGAACCGCCCCTTGTGCAGCGCTATCATTTTCGCCCCGTTCAATACCATATGAAAGACTTTGTTAACCAGTTCATAATTCCAGTATTTACCGACATCACCGATTATTACATATTCCGGTTCGGTTTCAGATACGGGGAAGGCGGCGAAATCCCCCGCCGGGTCTTTGGTTAAAAGAAGATAACAGGAGGGACGCCCCATTTGATGCAGAAAACGTACCGCTGCCTTTACGGCGCTGAATATCTCTTCGTTTTCAACGGGTAGATTAAAATTTTTTAATTTTCGGTGAAGGGAAGCAACAGAACGGACCGTTGTGTTGGTGGTAAAACGGCAAGTAATATTTTTTTGTTTAAAATAACGAACCGCTTCCGGGGCGCCTTCGATGACCCGTTCACCGATATAAACAACCCCATCCAGGTCAAGCAGCAGACCGGAGATATCAGAAAGAATCGTTTTCAAAAAAGCTCATGAAATCAGGCCAGCTTTTCCAGCACGGCTTCGTCAATATCAAAATTGGTATAGACCTTCTGGACATCATCATTTTCTTCGAGGGAATCAACCATCTTAAGCATGGAACTGGCGTCGTTCTCCTTGTCGATTCTGACTGAGTTCTGAGGTATCATCGTAACCTCGGCGGAGACCATCGGGATACTTCTTTTCTCCAGAGCCATCCGGCAGTCGTCGAGGTCATTGGGTTCGGTAATGATTTCATAGGCACCGGAGGTAGAAGAAATATCAATAGCCCCATTTTCCATGCAGATTTCCATCAGCGTGTCTTCATCGACCACCTCCGTATCGACCGTGATGATTCCCTTTTTATCGAACATCCAGGCGACACAGCCGGCCGAGCCCAGGTTTCCCCCATAGCGAGTCAGGATGTGGCGGACCTCGGACACGGTACGGTTTTTATTATCGGTCATTACTTCCATGTAAATCGCCACTCCGTTGGGGCCGTAGCCTTCGTATGTCACGGATTCGTATTTGACGCCCGGAAGCTCGCCGGTACCCTTCAGAATAGCTCTCTTGATATTATCCTGGGGCATATTAACCCCTTTAGCGCTGGCGATGGCGGTTCTCAAACGGGGATTTCCAGCCGGGTCGCCGCCACCTTCACGGGCGGCTATGGTTATCTCTTTAATATGCCGGGTGAAAATTTTACCCCGTTCCTGGTCGGCTTTGCCTTTTTTACGTTTAATGGTCGCCCATTTTGAATGGCCGGACATGTACCATCCTCCTGTTTATTTTAAGTTTTATTTATAGTCAAATATGAACTTATACAATTCACCAATTTAAATTTAATGTTTTTTTTTACAATTGGCAAGTCTGCGTTTTAACGGAAAAATAGAATTTACAATTTACCCTCTCCGGTATATATTTTCCAACATGATATCAGTTTTTACCCGCATAATAAACCGTGAACTGCCGGCCCGGATTTTTTATGAGGACGACCAGGTTATTGTCTTCGCCGACCATCGACCCCAGGCTCCGGTTCATCTGTTGCTTGTCCCCAAGAAAGAAAGCCGGAATTTCTTTGAAACGGATTATGAAACCCTGGATTTATTAAACAAAACCGCCAAAATGGTAGCCCAAAAACTGGGTATTGCAGACCATTTCCAAATCCGCATAAATAACGGCCTGGGGCAGGAAATTGACCATATCCATTATCACTTCTTGTCCAACCGGGGACAGGATAAACTTAAGTTTTTGAACTCTTGACAATTTTTCATAAATCCTTTAATATTATAAGATTGACAATTATATATTTTTAATTATAATATCCGATAATATAAGTTGTCTTTTTTATTATTATAACTTTTTAACCGTCTTGAGGAGGTGAAATACTTGACCGGCGTTTACGTACGTGATGACGAATCCTTCGAAAAAGCTCTCCGACGTTTTAATAAATTCTGCGAAAAAGCTGGTATTCTTTCAGATTACAAAAAGCATCAGCATTTTGAAAAACCATCCGAGACGAAAAAAAGGAAATTAGCGGCGGCCCGGCGCAAGGCTCGGCGTGCCAAGTTAATGGAAAATAATTATTAATGTCTATTCTTGAAGACATCGATAAACAAATTAAAGAGGCCCTGAAAGCAGGCGAGAAAGACCGCCTGACAACCCTTCGGGGCCTTAAATCTGACCTTAAGTATCGTCAGATTGAACAAAAAGAACCTCTGACTGACCAGCAGGCTGTCGAAGTTTTAAGCAGTTGCGCCAAAAAAAGAAGAGAATCCATAGAACAATATGAAAAGGGCGGGCGTAGCGACCTGGTTCAGAAAGAGCATTACGAACTTGATATAATTACCTCTTTTCTTCCCCGACAACTAGGCGAAGATGAACTGAGACAATTGATTACTGCAGCTATCGTCCAGTCGGGGGCGGACTCTCCCCAGAAAATGGGACTGGTTATGAAAATTCTTATGCCCCAGATTAAAGGCAAAGCCGACGGTAAATTAGTTAATAAAATAGTCTCAGAATTACTTGCCAAATAATTTAAAAACTTCCTATATTTTTTAAAAACTTAACCCTTTACAGGGAGTATACTATGAACTGGATAGATGCCGTACTCTTAGTTCTTTTGTTGATTTCAGTGATCATCGGCTCGAAAAAAGGGCTTATCAGGGAATTGATGGCCTTCTTGGTTTTTGCGGTAGCTATTGTCATCTCGGTCAATTACATCGACAACTTTGCTGTCTGGGTTTATAATCAGCTGGGTGGTTCACCTCTTATTTCCGCTTTTCTTTCTTTTATAATTCTCATTGCCTTTTCTTACGCCCTTTTCAAACTGCTGGGTATTCTCTTTTATAAGGTAGCCACCGTCAAAGACAGTGGTCGCCGTGACCAGATGGGCGGAGCCCTGATCGGCTTTTTGCGGGGCTGGCTGGCAATCGGCCTGTTGACCCTGCTGGTTTTCCTGTTACCCATGCCGAACTCATTCTATACCGCCTTTGAGGCTTCATTTCTGGGCGCCACCGTTGCCAAGACGGTACCGCTGTTATATGAAGGGACTTCATTCGCGCACCCGAAGAATACCAAATTCATCACCAAGATTGAAAACACCCTGTTGGATACTCCTATTACAAGCAGTAGTGGCACCGACATGTCCGAAGAACGGGCGGAGGTTTTCCGGGTTATGCGCCAGTTTGACCTCTTTTTTAATATTTCCTCGGATGAAAGTTAAATTGCTTTTTAATTTTGATGTGAAATGTATATATTAAAACCGGCTGCAAGCCGGTTTTTTATTTTTATGACGTTATCATTATGATTGACCAGCATACCATAGAAAAACTCGAATTCCCCAAGATAATAAAATTGATTGCCGGGAATTGTATCACCCCCTACGGCCAGGAGGAAGTTTACCAGTTTATCCCTCTTTTCGACAAAACCCGGATTGACCGGCGCCAGGCTGAAATTGACCAGATGAAAGACATTATCAATTTCGGTTTGGCTTTCCCTTTGAGCCGGATGGAAAACTGCCGTGACCTGCTTGAGAAATCACAGATTGAAGGTGTACACCTGCAACCAGAGAGTATCCTTATAATACTGGAACTGATTGAAGTTTCCATCGACCTGAGTAATTACGATAAGGAGGGCCGGGGTAAATTTCCTGCCATTGACGAATACCTCAGTAAAATACGGGCTTTCCCCGAAATAAAAAAGGAAATCCGGCACACTATCGATGAAGACGGCAACATCCGTGACAGTGCCTCTCCGAAACTAAAGCATATCCGGATGGAAATAAGCACCGGTAAAAGTAAAATCCTGGCCCGGCTGCAAAGTATCCTTTCCCATCAACCGAAACATTCCGGCTGGCAGGATGATATTATCACTCAGCGCAACGGCCGCTATGTCATTCCTCTTCTGGCCAATCAATACAAAAGCGAGTTCGGTATTTTACATGACCGTTCCCAGAGCGGCGCCACCGTATATGTGGAACCTCAGGAAACTGTTGAGCTAAACAACAAACTCAATATGCTCTTCCAGGAAGAGCGTGTGGAAATGGACCGTATCTTGCGGGCGTTAACGGCTGAAATCGGCAAGCGAGCCAACGCTCTGCTGGAGAATACCCGTCTTATCGGTAAACTCGATTCCTTCTATGCCGCCGCGCAATTCGCCCGAAAAATCATCGCCCACCGGCCGGTTATTGACGGCTTCTCACGATTTAATCTGAAAAACGCCCGTCACCCCCTGTTAATAGCTCAATTTAACAATATCAACCAGGTTATCCCCACAGACATTGCAATCGGGGCTGATACCCGCCAGGCGGTTTTAATCACCGGCCCCAATACCGGTGGCAAGACTATCGCTTTAAAAACTATCGGCCTGATGGTCCTGATGGCTCAGTCCGGTCTGCCGATTCCGGCTGATGAAAAAACGGAAATCGGCATCTTTCATAAAATATACGCCGATATCGGTGATGAGCAGTCTATAGAACTTTCCCTTTCAACCTTTTCATCGCACATGAAAAATATAGTGCGTTCGATGGAAGATGTGGGTGAGGATACCCTAATTTTATTTGATGAAATAGGCGCCGGGACCGACCCCAAAGAAGGCGCCGCCCTGGCCGAAGCCATAATTCTCTATCTTCTGGATAAAAAAGCCCGCCTGGTAGTCACCACGCACTATTCTCAGCTTAAAACTTTGCCCCTGGATAACCAGGAAATCGAGAATGCTTCCCTCGAATTCGACCGCGAGACTCTGACACCGACTTATCGTCTCCAGCTGGGTATTCCGGGTTCATCCTACGCGGTTGAAATCGCCACCCGCCTGGGCCTTCCCGGTTCAATCGGCAACCATGCCGCCAAACTTCTGGGTAAAAGCGAGCGTTCCCTGACGGAACTTATCTCCTCGCTCGAAACCGAACTGGCAAAAGTCCGTGATGACCGGGCGGAACTTACCGACCGCCTTGAAAAAGCCCGTCAACTCGAAGAATATTACCGGGCACAAACGGAAAAACTCCAGGCTGAACTGGAAAAAAATAAAAAGGAAGCCCTGGCGGAAATTGAAAATTTCATAACGCACACCCGTTCCGAAACGGAGCGCCTGGTCAATGATATTCGCAAAACCCAGGCCGATAAAAAAACGACCAAGGCTTTTCATCGCAATATCCAGAACGCCCGGAACCAGATAAATAAATTAACCGCCCGGCTCGATGACCATAAAATGAAAATTGACCAGACCACTTTTAATAAAGGCGACCGGGTCAGGATTATCTCGTTGAACAGCGAAGGCGAGATTGAAGAACTCATCGATAAGAATAAAGCCCGGATAAAAATAGGCAATGTCACAACCGTTGCCGAACTTCGCAATCTCGAAAAACTCACCCCCCCCGACAAAATGCCATCCTTAAAAAGCGCTGCTAAAATTACGGCTGAAACCACCATGTCTCCGGAGATACATTTGCGCGGTATGACAGCTGAGGAGGCCATGGAGAGTCTTGGTAAATTCCTTGACCGGGCGGTGCTGGCCAATCTCACGCAGATTTACGTTATCCATGGTAAAGGCACCGGTGCCCTTCGCAAAAGTTTAACCGAATACTTGAAACAACACCCCGACGTGGAATCGCTCCGCCTGGGAAACTGGAATGAAGGCGGGGCCGGGGTTACGGTGGTCAAACTGAAAGAATGATACCCCAGGAAACCATAGAGCAGATTCGCCAGGTAACCGATATCGCCCAGGTAATCGGGGAATTCATTAGGCTCAAACGGAAAGGAAAAAATTATGAAGCTCTCTGTCCTTTCCATACCGAGAAAACCCCTTCTTTTAAAATATCCTCAGTTAAACAAATTTACCATTGTTTCGGATGCGGTAAGGGCGGCAATGTTTTCACCTTCCTTATGGAACACGAGAAAATGTCCTTTATCGAAGCCGTGCGGTATCTGGCCCGCCGAGCTAATATTATTATCCGTGAAACCGGTACTGACGTTAAAAGAGAACAGCTGGAAAAACTGAACTACGCCCACCAGGTTGCCCTGGATTATTTTCATAATCTCTTGTTCCAGAACCGCTATCAACAAGTCCTTGAAAATTACCTGAAACAGAAGCGGGGGATTCAGCTGGATAATATCGAATTTTTCAGGCTGGGTTTGTCGGGTGAGGAATGGGATGGTTTCATAAAATATGCCGCCAAGAAAGACCTAACGACCGACGACCTGCTAAAAGCCGGCCTGGCGGTTTACAACGAAGACAAAAAAAGTTACTATGACCGTTTCCGTCATAGGCTGATGTTCCCCATTTTCAATCTGAGCCAGAAACCGATTGCCTTTGGCGGGCGCAAACTTAAAAAAACCGACACGGCCAAGTATGTAAACTCGCCGGAGACGCCTTTATATTCCAAAAGCAATCTTCTTTACGGTCTTAATTTCGCCCGTGACCATATCCGGGAAACCAATAAAGTATTTGTGGTGGAAGGGTATTTTGATTTCATCTCTCTCTGGCAGGCCGGGATAAAAAATGTTGTCGCCTCCTCCGGAACCGCCTTTACCATCCAGCAGGCCCGGCTTTTAGCCCGTTTTGCAGAGGAAGTTTTTCTCTTTTTTGATGCCGATTCCGCCGGCCAGAATGCCGCCCTGCGTTCGGTTGACTCCCTGTATGATGCCGGGCTGGAAGTAAAAGTCGTCATGCCCCCTCCTGGCGAAGACCCCGATTCGGTCGCCCAGAAATACGGCCGGGACAAGATCGAGGAACTCCAGACCGACGCCCTGGGTTTCATTCCTTTCCGGGTAAAAAGTATCGACCTGCCTAAAGCCGGGATTATCGCCCGGGAAAAACTCGTTAAAGAGATGAAGGCTCTTGGCGATAAAATCGCCGACCCGACCCGCCGTTCGCTTTTTTATGATGAAGCAGCCCAGGCCCTGGCGGTCGATATCCGCCTGTTCCAAAGCCCGACCGGCGGTACCCTGTCTGCCCGCACCTCTGCTACCGGCAACCGGGACCAGCTTAACCGTATCGAGTTTGATTTTCTGTCGCTGCTGGTGAGCAATCCCGGCACAATAGATGAAATTTTCCAGCAGATTTCACCTGATGATTTCGACTCCAAAAAACTATCCCGTCTTTATGCCGCCATGATTACCCAGTATAAGGATAAAGGTCAGGTAATTGCCAATAAACTGATTGAGAATTTCGCAGATGAGGAATCTATATCGCTTTTAACTGAAATAGCCTCGGTGGACTGGGAACCGGCGACGGTTGAGGTTGAAGCTCGCAAATTCACCCAACAGCTGCTGAAACGAAAACAGAAAAAAATCCGTGCCCGTCTTCAGAAAGAACTGGCGCAGGCCGAAGCCGATGGCGACCATGACCGGGCTAATCGCATTCTTGAGGAACTTAAAAGCTATGGGTTATAATGCTCAAAAAACTGGCCATTAAAAACATCGCCCTGGTTGAAGACGAGGAGCTTTATTTTGAACCGGGGCTGACCGTTCTTACCGGTGAAACCGGGGCGGGTAAGTCCGTTATCGTCAACGCCCTGGCTTTAATCCTCGGTGAAAGGGCCGACCGGGAATATATCCGGCATGGCGCCGACAGTGCGGAAATTGAAGCTGTCTTTGACATCAGCTCCCTGCCTGCTCGATACAAAAAAGATTTCAGCGCTTACTTCTCCGATAACAACCTGTTGACCATAAGGCGTGAAATCGCCAAAGACGGAAACTCCCGTATCCGTATCCAGAACGACCTGTCAACCCTTACCCGGCTTAAAGAACTAACCTCTCCCATCGCCGAAATCATCGGTCAGCACGCCAACCAGATGCTGATGAACGAAGACAACCACCTGATGTTTTTAGATTATTTCGGCTCCCTGGACACCCAGCGGGAAATCCTCTCCGAAGTCTTCAGAACCTGGGAAAATACTTCGAATGAGTTAAAAAAAGTCATCAAACGCAAAGAACAATTGACCGGCGAACGGGAACTTTTCCTTTTCCAGAAAGAAGAAATTGAAAAAGCCGCCCTTCGACCCGGCGAAGAAGAGGAACTTATCGCCGAGAAAAAAATCCTTGACTCCGCCCAGGAACTGATAACCGCCGCCAATATCGTCCAGGAAATTCTCGATGGTGAGGAAATTTCCGTCATTAATAACCTTCGCCAGGCTCGCCGGCAACTCGAGGAAATGTCCCGGATTGATAAAACGCTCGAAAAACCGGTTGCCGACATTACCGAGATAGATTTTCAGTTGGAAGATATCCGGCGGGCGGTGGAACAGTACGGTGCTTCCGTTCCAAACGACCCCGAACGGCTGGACGAGATAAATCTCCGCCTGGAAGAAATTTACAAACTCAAGAAAAAATACGGCGGTTCGGAAGCTGCCGTGCTGCAAACTCTGGCTGACATCAACCGGCAACTACAGGAACACCCCGATGTTGATATCCTTATTGCAGAGTTGGAAAAAGAAAGTAAACTTCTCCGGGATGAATATACGCGTCAGGCTTTGGCTTTGACCGATGCCCGGCATAAGACAGCCGACTACCTGACCAAACTGGTTACCCGAGAACTTACCGAACTGGCCATTGAAAACGGCGGCTTCAAGTTTACTTTCATTTATCAGAACGATGACGTGGGAATCCCCTATAAGGGGAAAACGGTTCGTCCCTTTGCCCACGGTTTGGAAACGGGGCGCTTCATGTTCTCCGCCAACCCCGGCGAACCGCTCAAATCGCTGGTCAAAACCGCTTCGGGAGGAGAAATTTCCCGGGTTCTTCTGGCTTTAAAAGCCGCGGAAAAGAAAATCAAGAAGCTTCTGCATCCGCTTTTAGTTTTTGATGAAATTGACGCTGGAATCGGCGGCCAGACGGCTCACGAGGTCGCCGGCAAACTTAAAAAGATTTCCGAAGACTGCCAGCTTATCGTCATCACCCACCTTCACCAGATTGCTCGCCTGGCCGACCATCATTTTGTCGCCGAGAAAAAAACCCGCCAGGCCCGCGCCGTAATAAATGTACACAAACTTGACAAAAACAGCATTAACGAAGAACTCGACCGTATGCTCGCCCTGCCGGAAAATACAACCAGGCATCAAAAGAAATCGACAACGTCAAAATAAAATTAATACCAGTCAGGTTGTGATATTGGTGCTAAAAAAAGGCCGAATCAGTGCGGATTCGACCCCGTAAATAATTCGCTTTGTTTATGGTACCATCTCACCCGAAGTGAAAACGGTATGAAGCCTTATAAAAACCTATTTATTCTTCTTTTCTTTTTTTAGTCTTTTTCTTTCTTTCGGGTCAACTAAAGGCTTTTTCTTTTTTTCGCGTTGCCCTTTATCCTTTTTTCCTTTTTCTGCCATATCAATCTCTCCTTCTTAAAATGGTAAGTGTTATCTTTTTTTAACTCACCCTGGCTGGTTTCATCAAAAAAGTTCAACCAGTATGTTTATTTTAAAATAAGGCCGGAGGTAATCCAATATAAAAATTCATCATTAGACTTAAATTCCTGTTCATATTTAGTCCCTGTCCTGGCTGCCTCATATCCGGTAATCTCTTCTATCAATCCGCCGGTAAACATTAATTGAAATACAAATAATTTTTTATCATTGTATATTTTGATATGTAATTATATATATTGATAAGAAAGTGGGTCTCATGAAATTCGGAAATCTCACAGCCTTTATCGTTTTTGTCAGCCTCTGTCTTATTTCGACAGGTGGTTGCTCCCGCTCGGCTACCGAGGACCGGGATTTTGACTATACCAATGCCCGCCGGCAAATGGTCACCGACCAGATTCAGGCTCGGGGTATCAATGACCGTCGTCTTCTTGACGCCCTGCTCAAAGTCGAACGCCACCTGTTTGTTCCGGAGAAATACCGTACCGAAGCCTATAATGACTATCCTCTGCCTATCGGCGAGGACCAGACTATCTCCCAGCCGTATATTGTTGCCCTGATGACGGACCTTCTGAAATTGAAGGGCAACGAAAAAGTTCTGGAGATAGGGACCGGCTCGGGATATCAGGCCGCCGTGCTCGGAGAATTGACGGGCGAAGTTTACACCATTGAAATCATCGAACCTCTCACCCGGCAGGCAACCAAACTTCTGGACAGTCTGGGTTATAAAAATATTACAACCCGTTGCGGCGATGGTTTTGCGGGCTGGCCGGAGCAGGCACCGTTTGATGTAATTATCGTCACCTGCGCCCCGCCTTTTGTCCCCCAGCCGTTGATTGAACAACTGGCTGATGGCGGGCGGATGGTTATCCCGGTCGGCAGTCTCTGGCAGGAACTCTATTTAATTGAAAAAAAGAATAACATTCTCACCCATACCAGCGTTATCCCGGTCAGGTTTGTACCCATGACCGGTGAGGGTGTTAAAAAGAATCGCTAAAAGCAGTCACTTTCACATTAACTACCTGTAATATTAAGCCGGTTAAGGAACCTGAATAAATGGTTTAATGTTATCTAATTAATAACAAAAACGTCTTTGGTTTAAGGCGTTATCTATTATATTATTATAAGAAAACATTTTTATATTTTCAGGCCCGGTTCGTCTTTAATATAAAAATGCATTTCAATTTTGTATGGGGTATATGAAAATCTTATTTAAAACATGGCCGGTTCTTGCTGTTATTCTTTGCACTCTGGCAGTTCTCTGCCAATTCGCACAGGCTGAAAAATACGAACCCCGGCCGGTACCGGGCAGATTCATAGTAAAGATTAAAGACAAAATGCAATCAACAGCTGTAAGCCAGGCCGCTGGCCGTGATTACAAAATCCGGAAACTGGCTCCAGCAGTTAAAAACCAAAACCTGAAAAGCGCTGAAAATCTCCAAAAATATTATATCGTTCACCGTCATGACCCGAATCTGACCCGGGAAGAAGTCCTGGCGGCGCTGGGACCGGACAATGTTGAATATATCGAACCCGATTACTACCTCGATTTTTATGCCTATCCCGACGATTCCCTCTTTTCCCACCAATGGTATCTTCATAACACCGGCCAGGATTATTACGGCATCAAACGTAACCAGGGTGATTTTAATGACAGCCTTATCTTAAAACGCGGTACCCCGGGAAAAGATATTAACCTGGCACCTTTTTATGACAACCCGCCTTCCGAAACTACCCGGGTCGTGGTGGCGGTTATCGATACCGGTACCGACCTGTTTCATCCGGAACTCCGGGGACGCCTCTGGAAAAATCCCGACGAGATACCCTTTAATAATATCGATGACGACCACAACGGGTACGTCGATGACACCCTGGGTTTTGATATTTCGGGTGATTCCACCTCACTATATGATATTGTCGGTGATAATGACCCGTCCGATTTCCATGGTCACGGCACTCATATCGCCGGGATAATAGCGGCTAACCAGGATGGAAAAGGGGTAGTCGGGGTAGCGCCCTGGGCTGAAATAATGTCGGTTAAAGTACGGCCTAACGCTACTACCGCGGTGGGGGCGGCCGGTATGATTTACGCTGTCGATGCCGGGGCGCAGATCCTCAATATCAGCTGGGGCACGCCGTTCGAATCTTATATTCTGCGGGAAGCGGTACTTTATGCTCACGAAAACGGCGTCCTGGTCTGTGTAGCCGCAGGCAACTCCGGTTTTAATGACGACCTCTACCCGGGCTCGTACCCGCTAAGTTTTACCGTAGCCGCGGGTAATTCCGATGGCTACATGGCAGATTTTTCCACCTGGGGGTCCCAGATTGACCTGATTGCCCCCGGTCTTGATATTCTCTCGCTTCGCGCTCAGGGTTATGATATGTATGCCGAAGCCAACGAACCGGGTGTTCGCATTATCGGTTCCGATTCGCTTTATTACCTGTCCGATGGTACCTCGATGGCTTCCCCGGTAGTCGTCGGTGCGGCCGCTTTGCTCTGGTCGCTGCGCCCTGATATGAATCTTGAACAACTGGAAAATATCCTGCAACTGGGCGCCATTGATCTGATAGACCCCCGTAATATCGGTGATTCTCTGCCCGGACCCGATTCGGTGGGCGGTTTCGGTTATCTTAATATCGCCGCCTCTTATGACCTCCTTGTACAAAACGGCCTCTATATTATCGAACCGCTTAACCGGAATCGCTATTCCGGCTCGCTTGATATAAGAATCGCCCCCGTAGCCGGCTACAGCGGCAACTGGGAACTGGCTTACTCGGTGGGGCTTAATAACAGCGACTGGCAGTTCCTCGCTAGTGGTTCCAGCCTGCCCGGGGATTCCGTTGCCTTCATTTTTGACCGACCGGACCTGAACAACATCATCAACCTGCGTTTAACCGACAAGTATAATCATGCCAACACGGTGTCATTTACGTACGTAAATGACAATG
>JAQUSF010000005.1 GCA_028715215.1 Candidatus Zixiibacteriota bacterium | reverse complement strand
CCAGCGCTATTGAGGAATAAGTATAGATAATTCTATTTTGAACATAAGCTTTTCCGGGGCGGTCAGTCTTTTTGAACGTTTTTTTTCCCCTGGCCATAAGTTTATGAACCGGCTTGCTGTTGTTTATCATCTTTACCGAAAGTCATGATTCGGTCAAGGACTACCCGCTTTTTATTGTACCTGATAAGCCCGATAACAAAGGTGGTCAGACCGACGGGAATAAAGACCCAGCCGACAATCTCCACCACCACCTGGTCGAAGAACCTGATAAAGGTTATTCCCGCCACGAATAGAGTCAGGGCGGTACGGATATAAGCCAGGAAGGTATTCTGATTGGCCAGGATTGTCCGGTCGATAGCCAGATAATCACGCAGAATCATATCGGAGCGGTCAATCTTCAAATAGGCATCATGATGATGGTCTTCGTTACCGTCGATAATTTTCACTTTTCCTCCTGCTTTAAGCCCCCGGCCGAGGCGTTACCAGTCCGGAAAATATCTTTACTTAAGTAACTGCTCACACAGCAAATCCAGCTTTTCTTTTTCTTTCCGCAGCATGTCTTCAGCGGTCAGTTTCAAAGTTCGTAGATTAGCGGCATCGATATTATCCATCTCGGCCTGGGATAAATCCAGTTTACATTGAAACCGGTAGTAAGAGCGGAAATTATCTTTGGGCTTTAAAAGGTTTTTTAACTGGTAATCGACCGTAACCGAGGACCCGTAGAGAATAATATCGATAAGCGGCTGCAACCACTGCAGGGCGCCCCAGCGCCTGATTTCATCGTAAATACGCCTTTGTTGCGGTTCACCGGTGCCCAGCGAAACGATTAGAAATTTATCCGCTTTGGGATACATCTTTTTAACTTCAATATAGGCGCACATGGCCGGATTACTGGCAAAAACCAGCCCATCTACCAGAGCCCGGTAACCCAGGATATCGTTGACTTCAACCTTGCAGGGTTCGAAATAAGTAGGGGCGGCGGAAGTCGCGCGAGCCACCTGATGCATCAAAAAATCATATTGCGGGTCCTTTCTGGCTTTATGACTTTTAAAGATAAAGGGGCGCTGCTGCTCAATTTCAAAACTGGTGACCAGGATATCGGCTACCGCATCCTTAAGGCGTAAGTCGCCGAAAAATTCCTGCAGAACACTCTCGATGCCCTCGGTGGGATATTTGACCTCGGCCAGGTTGCCGACCGCCTGAATCTTATGCCAGACCGTGCGGGAAAATATCCGCTTCATTTTATCTTCATAAATAGGAATAATTTCTTCAGCGCTGTACCTGGGTTGTCCTTTATCGCCGGGCATGGTCAGAGCCAATGCCAGTATCCCGCCGGCGGAGGTCCCGGCAATCAGGTCAAACAGGGAGGAAATACGCTTATTGGTACGACGCTCTATCTCCTGCAGGATTAAGGCAGGAATAATCCCTCTTATACCCCCGCCATCAATTGATAGTACTTTAATAAGCCTGGCCATTATCGCACTTTACCCGTTATATTTATTTAAAATCATAGTATTTTAAAATATTAAATTATACCGGGATGCTTTGCAAGTGCTTTCTTATGAGTTATCAATAGTTCTACTCCTTTTTCCCGGAAGCGGTTATCAACCGGGCACCTTTTTTACGGGTGAAATAGTTCCAGGCCCACTGTATCAGAACGATGAGTTTATTATCGTATTCAATAAGATAACCGATATGAACAAAAACCCAAACCAGCCACGCAAAAAAGCCGGAGAATTGAAACCGTCCAAACCAGGCGACGGCATGGTTGCGACCGATAACGACCAGGCTTCCCTTATCATGATATTTAAAAGGTTTACTCGGCGCTTTACCCTTTAGCCGGTCTTTAATAACTTTTGCCACATATTTCCCCTGTTGCATGGCTACCGGCGCTACGCCTGCCAGTGGTCTGTCACCCGGACCATCGACATGAGCCAGGTCACCGATGATAAATATATCAGCGTGATTCTCGAGGCTGAGGTTTGGCCCCACCTTTATCCGCCCGGCGGGGTCCAGCGTAGCCCCTATCCTGGCGGCGATTCTTTCACTCACCGAAGTCGCCTTCATCCCCGCCGCCCAGAGTACCGTTCCCGAAGAAATGCTTTCTTCAGATCCATCGGTCTTAACTTTTATAACTGTTTCGTCAATATCAATGACTTTAGTTTTCGTTCGGACGGTGACTCCCAGGTGGTCAAGGGCTTCCCGGGTTTTGACAGAAAGTTTGAAAGGATAACCCGGCAACAACCGGTCGGCGGCTTCAATTAAAATCACCCGGGCGAAAGCCGGATTGACAGCCCGGAAGTCTTCTTTTAATGTTTGCTGACTAAGTTCAGCTATCGCCCCGGCCAGTTCCACTCCGGTCGGTCCCCCGCCCACGATTACAAAAGTCATTAATTCCTTTTGTTTTTGTGGGTCGAATTCGATTTCCGACAGCTCGAAAGCCAATAAAATCTTTCGGCGAATTTCAATGGCATCCTCGACTGTTTTCAAAGCAAGGGTTCGGTCGGCCCATTCATCATGTCCAAAATAATGCGTTTTAATCCCGGCAGCCAGGATCAAGGAATCATAATCAAGTTCACCATTATCGTATATGACCTTTTTTTCATCGGGTTTAAAATCCCTGACTTCACCGAGGATTACCCGGATATTTTTATGGCGTTTAAATACAGCCCTTAAAGGGGAAGTGATATCCCCCGGTGACAAACCGCCCGTTGCCACCTGGTACAGTAACGGCTGGAAAAGGTGGAAATTACGTTTATCAATAAGGGTTATATTAACCGGGGCTCCGGCCAGGCTTTTGGCGGCATATAAACCTCCAAAACCACCCCCGACAATAACTACTTGAGGTTTACCAGACGTTATATAAATCATTTTAAAATTATAAGTTGCTTTGTTTTTCAAGTCCATTAAGCGATTTAATTACATTCACTTTAACATATACTTATAATTATTTAAAAAGTGCAAAAGTTTCTTTTTTTATGAAAAGGGGGTGGTTCTCCAAACCTGTTTAAAATCAGGATAAGTTGAAACCTTGATAACATTTTCCAAACAATCCCTTGACAAAACAACTTTAATGATGTATCAAAGTTCGTGAAAATTGTAACATACTACCGGTTGGTACTTGAGGCTTGGAAAGAATCTTCTTTTTATTTAAAAAAAGGGTTCAATAAAACAGGTTAAGTCCTTAACCGGTATTATAATGGCTGATAGATTTCACCAAATGGGTGAAATCGGAATTATGAAAGGTTAAAGAGATGACTGGGCATTCATTTAATCCGTTTGAAATGGCTCAAGCGCAGTTTGATAAGGTCGCCGACCTGCTGGAGCTGGATAATTCCACACGGGAACTTCTTCGCAATCCCCTGAGAGAATATCAGTTCCTGATACCCGTCCGGATGGACGACGGTCAGGTAAAAGTTTTCCGTGGTTTTCGGGTACAACATAACGATTCCCGGGGACCTTCAAAAGGTGGTATTCGATTCCATCCCCATGAAACAATAGACACCGTCCGGGCGCTGGCGATGTGGATGACCTGGAAATGTGCCGTGGTCGATATTCCGCTTGGCGGCGGTAAAGGCGGCGTCATTTGCGACCCGCACAGTTTAAGCGACCGGGAACAGGAACAAATATGTCGCGGTTGGGTGCGTCAGCTGGCCAGAAATGTCGGCCCGATTAACGATGTCCCGGCTCCGGACGTTATGACCAACGCCCAACACATGTTGTGGATGCTCGATGAATATGAGCATATTCACGGCGGTAAATACCCGGGATTCATTACCGGCAAACCGGTTGGGATGGGCGGCTCTTTGGGGCGGACCGAAGCTACCGGCTACGGTGTCATTTATACTCTGCGGGAAGCCCTGAAGATAATGGGGCTTGACCCCAAAAAGACTACCTGTGCGGTTCAGGGGTTTGGCAATGTCGCCCAGTACGCCATCCAGCTTTACAAACAACTGGGCGGTACGGTCGTTTGTGTTTCCAGCTGGGACCAGCAAGACCAGACCTCATACACTTTTAAAAAGACGTCCGGCATTGACCTCGATGAACTCCGCAAGATTACCGACCGTTTCGGCGGTATTGACAAAGGTAAAGCCCGGGGGCTGGGTTACGAAGTCCTCCCCGGTGAAGCCTGGATTGAACAGGAAGTGGATATTCTCATCCCGGCCGCCCTGGAAAATCAGGTTACCGGTGAAAGCGTAAAGAAAATCAATAAAAATGTAAAAATCGTAGCTGAAGGTGCCAATGGCCCTACCACTATTGAAGCTGACCGGGTTCTGGAAGAACGTAAAATCTACGTGATCCCGGATTTTCTGGCCAATGCCGGTGGGGTAACCTGCAGTTACTTCGAACAGGTCCAGAGCAATATGAATTATTTCTGGGACAAAGACGACGTTCTGCAACGCCTGGATTTCAAAATGACGTCAGCTTACAAAGCGGTACATGAGATGCACGTGAAGCGGAACATATATATGCGCGACGCCGCTTATGCCATAGCCATCGACCGGGTGGCTCGTGCCTGTCGGGACCGCGGCTGGGTATAATCCGCAATAACTCCATTTTATAATAAAAGCGGTTCGGGAAGATTTAATCCGAACCGCTTTTGTATTACAGGTATAAAAATCACTTCAACTTTAAATTCTTAGAATTATTATTGGTTTTTTCCGGGGGTTTATTATCTTAATGTTCGTCGGCGGAGACTGATGGCCTTAAGTTCTGTCCGGAAGTTACGAAAAATAGTATAAGCCGATATCATGGGTGAAACCAAAAAAGGAGTTTTCTTCTCATGTCGGAAAAAAAGAAAGCAATCGACAAACTGGTGGACTCGCTGGAAGAACGTGCCAAGGAGCTCGATTGCCTTTATCATATTGAAGAAATACTGAGCAATTACGATGAAAGCCTGGCGGATATATCCCATAAAATCATCCAGGCCATGCATTCCGGCTGCCGTTACCCGGACCAGTGCCAGACCAGGTTGACTTTCGAAAACACCTCCTACAGTTCTCCCGATTATGTCAAAACACCCTGGGAACAAAGTGCCGATATTGTCGCCCATGATATGGTCATAGGAACCATAACCATTTCCTACAAAGAAGAAATGCCCAAGGGTGACTTCGGGCCGTTTTTACAGGGCGAGGTAAAACTTATCGAAACCGTAGCGGAACGCCTGGGTCACTTTATCCTGCACAAGAAAATGCGGGAAATATTTCAGGGCTTTGAACCGACCCAAACGTAGAGTCCTTCCCGGGCACGAGGGGAATGGCAGGTCATAATGCAGATGCTCAAACAGACCGACCGCCACCTGTTCCTCAGTCTTACCCGTAAAATGCTTAATCATCTTTGCTGGAGCGGTATTGCCGAAGCCGAACGGCTTTACCAGTCTTTTGATATCGAGCAACAATCCGAAAAAGAAGAACTTACGGATGAATGGAATGTCCCCAACCAGCGCCGTTCGCTGGTTTTTTCGGCTGATTTCAGCAATACCGTTTTCGCCATCGCCATCAAACATCTCAGCGATGAAGAAATTCTCCGGCTCATTCAAAAATGGTTCCAGGAAGAAAAGCTGAGTTTCCTTGACCAGGTTATAAACCGTAATCTCTCGCTGGCTGTCGTCGGTGATGTTATCCGGCGCTATCACCATTTAACTCTTGATGAACCGGGAACTCCCTCGCCCAGTAAAGTGGGCGTCCAGGTGTCGCTGATACGCCGCTTTTTATCCGACCAGCTGCCTTATATCAACGTCGCCAAAGACTATATCGAAGTCAGTGACTTTTATCATTTACTCCAGAATATTATTTACAGCGCCGAGAGTCACGGCAAGCTGGGCGGAAAAAGCGCCGGATTATACCTGGCGGCTCAAATTCTAAAGAAAAAAGGCCGTAAATCGGAGATACTAGGTCATGTCAAGGTTCCCAAAACCTGGCATATTACCTCCGACGTTCTGCTGGTGTTCACCCATTATAACGACTTCAGTGAAGTGGTGGAGCAAAAATACAAGGAAATAAACCAGGTTCGCCTGGAATACCCCCATATAGTTCAGACGTTCAAGAGTGCCCTGTTTCCGGCGGATATTATCAAGGGGTTATCGGTGGCTCTCGATGATTTCGGTGAACACCCCCTTATCGTGCGCAGCTCCAGCCTTTTGGAGGACCGTATCGGCGCCGCTTTTTCAGGTAAATATAAAAGCCTGTTTTTAGCCAACCAGGGAAGTAAACAGAAACGACTGGACGCCTTAAAAGACGCTATCGCTGAAGTATATGCTTCCGTATTCGGTCCCGACCCGATCGAGTACCGCCGGGAAAGAGGTCTGCTCGATTTCAGCGAGGAAATGGGCATCATGATTCAGGAGGTGGTGGGTAATCGCATCGGTAAATACTTCCTTCCCTCCTACGCCGGGGTGGCGTTCAGTTCCAATGAATTTCGCTGGTCTCCCCGTATTCGCCGGGAAGATGGTTTGATAAGACTGGTACCGGGGCTGGGTACGCGGGCGGTGGACCGCCTTAGCGATGATTACCCGGTGCTGGTTGCTCCCGGTCAGCCCGGCCTTCGTGTCAACGTCAGCCCGGACGAAACCGTCCGCTACTCACCTAAAAAAACCGATGTTCTTAACCTGGAGAGCAACAGCTTCGAGACCATTGAATTCGCCGATTTGCTGAAGGAAGCCGGTTACGAATTCCCGGGTATTAAGGAAGTCGTTTCCATTTACAAGGATAATCATATTCAACGGCCGATCGGGATGAATATCGACTTCGACAATGAAAACCTGGTGGCTACTTTTGAAGGACTGATTTCCCGAACCCCCTTTATCAAACAGATGCACATGATTTTAAAAACTCTGGAAGAAACCCTGGGCGAACCGGTTGACATAGAATTTGCTTCCGATGGCCGTGATTTCTACCTTTTGCAGTGCCGTCCGCAGAGTCATTCCGACCGCAGTGCCCCGGCCCCCATACCCAAAGACCTGCCCGATGCTCAGGTAATTTTCTCGGCGAACCGCTATATTTCCAACGGCCATGTCCCTGAAATCACTCACATCGTCTATGTCGACCCTTTAAAATATAACGAGCTTACCGACCGGAGGTCACTTGAGGAGGTCGGGCAGGTCATCGGCAAACTCAATAAGATGCTGCCCAAAAGACGCTTTATTCTGATGGGTCCCGGACGCTGGGGCAGCCGCGGCGATATCAAACTGGGCGTTAATGTCACCTATTCCGATATCAATAACACAGCCGTTTTGATTGAAATCGCCCGCAAGAAAGGCAACTATGTTCCGGACCTGTCGTTCGGCACCCATTTCTTCCAGGACTTGGTGGAAACCCAGATACGTTACCTGCCGCTTTATCCTGACGATGAGGGGATTGTCTTCAACGAAGAATTCCTGACCCATTCACCCAATCTTCTTCCCGAGATGCTGCCTGATTATGCCTACCTGACGGAAGTCATCAAGCTTATCGATGTTCCCAAAGTCACTAACGGCCATATCCTGCAAATTCTGATGAATGCCGACCTGGATAAAGCCGTGGGTCTTTTAAGGCAGCCTTCGCTGGTCACCGAGCGAATCCGGTCGGAACAGAGATATAAAACCTATGAAGGAGTGACCGAAAATCATTGGCGCTGGCGGCAACAGATGGCGGAGTTTATCGCCGCCCAGCTCGATGGCAAAAGGTTCGGCGTGGAGGGCTTCTATCTTTTCGGCAGCACCAAAAACGGCAGTGCCGGACCGTACAGTGATATCGACATCCTGATACATTTCCGGGGAACTCCGGAAAAGCTGACCAGTCTGAAACACTGGCTGGAAGGCTGGAGCTTGAGTTTGGACGAGTTAAATTATTTCCGTACCGGTTTCAGAAGGCGCGGGATCCTCGATGTACACATTGTTACCGATGAAGACATCAAAAACAAAACCGAATATGCCTCCAAAATCGGCGCCATTACCGACCCGGCGATGGCACTGCCGCTCATGAATAAAGAGTAAAAAAAGCCTGCCGGATTACCCTTTTTCGGGCGACAGTATCCCGTAGATATTTTTTTCGTACTCTTTTTTCTTTCCCCAGAACATCCTCAATGAAGGGGAATTATAGTAAAAGCCGCTTTTGTTCAGCAGTCTAATCATGGTCCGGTTATGTTCCGGGACACCGACGCCAAGGACATATTTCGCATAAGCGGTCATAATAGCGTTCCACAACAGCCCGGCCGTTTTCGAAGACAGGGCTACCATGGGACCGACCATTAACTTTCCTTCCGCCCGGGGACGAACGAAGGCATACCCTGATAGAAATGGGTCCTGGACAATGTAAGTCGAATCTCGATATTCCCGGAGGTACCTTTCTAAAATCCGGGTACGTTCAATATTGGTATGCTTGCGGTCAAATTCGATTATCTCACGGGATGGTTCGGACAGGGCGATTTTACCCGCCCGGACAATTTTACCGGCGGGTCTGAAAAAACGCAATGAAAGGTACTTATCCCTGAAGCCCAGACGCCGATAAAGCGATACCGCGGCGAAAACGCCGTCGAGCTCGATTGTCTTTACTCCCCGGTTTTTAAGATAAGCCATCGCCTGACTCAACAATTGTTCCCCGATCATTTTTCCGCGATATACCGGATTAACGATTAGAGAACCCACGAATGCGTAATCAGCATAAGACGTAGTGGTAATAATGCCGGCATACCGGTTATCTACCCGGGCGACAAAACATCCTTCAGGTTCAAACGCCATCAGTTTTTCAAAATCAGTTGGTAAATAACCCCAGCGTTCATCATCAGTCATTTTAACGGCGAATTCCAAATCGGCGTTCGTCATGAGGGAAATATCCAGATTATCGATATTATTTTTCATCGCCTGACTCCCGCTTTTAAAATTTTATACACAACTGAAAAATCCAGATGTTCCGTTTTATTCTCAGTCGTTAGAGCGAATATTTCCCGGGCGGCTGTTCCGGTTACAAGCGGATGCTTCAAGCTACGGGCCAGGTCTTCAAGGCAGTTCAGATCTTTATAAATCGTCGCCGCCGCGAAATGCGGTGAAAAATCCTCATCCAGAAGCTTTTGCTTCTTGGCATTTAAAATCCCGGAGTTACCGGCTCCGACAGCAAGTATCTCCAGTACTTTGCCCCTTTCCAGGCCAATTTTTTCCCCAAGGACCACCGCTTCAGCCAGCGATGTCATAAATGTGCCCAGAAGAAGATTGTTGACCAGTTTCATTTTGGTTACCAGAGTTGGTTTCTCGAGGAAAAAAATATGCTGACCGAGTTTTTCAAGATACGGCCGGGCCTTGAGGTATGCATCTTCTTGACCGCTTACCAGGATTGTCAGGGCGCCTTTTGAAGCCGGTACGACACTGCCCAGAACCGGAGCTTCGAGATATGCCGCTCCGGCGTTCTGACAGGCTTCGTAAAAAGCCGGGACGGCATCGTAATGATTGGTAGTCGTATCGATAATGATTTTATTCGTGCAGTCGCCCGCAAGTAAACCATTCTTACCGGTAAGAACCTCCCTGACCGCAACACTGTCAAAAAGGTTCAAAAAGACAATTTCCGATGAAGTAATTAAAGAAGCCGGGGTCTCAGCCGTAGTCGCCTTCAAGCCCCGGGTTTTTTCGAGAGTGCGGTTCCAGACAATCAATGACGCTCCTTCGGATATCAGTCTTTCCGCCATTACCCGTCCCAGAGTACCCATTCCGATAAAGCCTGTTTTCATTTTAGATCCTTTCCCGGCAGGTGGTTTACCACATCTATAATTAAATATGACAAATCCGGAACGGCAAGTTAATCAAACGAATTTTCAAAAAAATCTTGAAAAAAGACTGATGAGCACATAACTTGAAGTATTATGAAAACTTACCTGGATTGTTTTCCCTGCTTCCTCAAACAGGCTTTAAATGCGGTCCGGTTTACGACCGCTGATGAAAAGCTTCATGAGAAGGTTATGCATGATGCAATCAAGATGGCCGCCAGCATGGATCCCCGTCAAACCCCGCCGGAAATGGGCCGGCAAATACATCGGCTCATCCGCGAATTAACCGGCGTAGCCGACCCTTACCAAGAAGTAAAGAAACAATTCAATGACTATGCTCTTGCAGCCGAGCCACGCCTTCGAAAAATAATCGAACAATCGCAAAAGCCTCTGGAGACGGCTGTCCGACTGGCAATTGCCGGCAACATTATCGACTTTGGACCGAACAGCCGCCTGGTTGACACCCAGGTCAGTGAAGCCATCGAACATTCATTAAGCGCGCCGCTTGACACCGAGGAACTCGAAACCTTCAAAAAATCCCTGAATACATCATCCGTTATTTTGTATCTCGGCGACAACGCCGGTGAGATAGTCTTCGACCGTCTGTTAATCGAACAACTCCCTTTGGACAAAATAACTTTCGTGGTCAAGGGCTATCCGGTGATTAATGATGCCACCATGTCCGATGCCATAGCCACAGGGCTGACCGAGCTGGTGCGGGTCATTGATAACGGCCACGACGCTCCGGGCACGATTATCGACCAATGCTCGGACGAATTTAAAAAGATATACGCCCGGGCCGACCTGGTTATCGCCAAAGGCCAGGGTAACTATGAAACATTGAGCAACGAAGATAAAAATATCTTTTTCCTGTTAAAAGCCAAATGCCCGATAATCGCCAGGCACCTGGCCGTTGAATTGGGCAGTATCGTCATCAGAAGAAACCATTTCAATCTAAGGGCGGAACAGTGAGATACCTTTGCCTTTTCTTTATGTATTTATTCCTTATAAATTCCGGCACAGCCGGGGAGAAAATCACCTTTGATGATTTATACCGCGTGACGAAAATCAGCGACCCGCAAATTTCTCCCGACGGTAAAACCATTGCCCTGGTGGTTCAAACCACCAATGTCGATTCTTTGAAGACCAAAACACGAATCTGGCTGGTTAATTTCGACGGCACCGGTTTAAGGCAGCTGACCGAGAGCGACAAAAACGAAACAAAGCCGCGCTGGTCGCCGGACGGAAAAATACTGGCGTTCAAATCGTATGATGAAGACACCGACGCCGAACAAATATGGTTGACAACCCCTAACAAAAATGACCTAAGAAAAATCAGTTCCGTGGCCACCGGCGTTGCGGATTTCGCCTGGTCGCCGGATAAGGTTCATATCATTTTCACATCCCGCGTTTTTGCCGACTGCCCCAATGACAGTTGCAACCTGGCAAAACTAAGAAAAAACGAAAACAACCCCATCAAAGCCAGGTTATACGACCACCTGTTGTATCGACATTACAACCGCTGGTATGACGGTCGGGCGGAACTTCTTTTTCAGTTAAACGTCTCATCGGGTAAACACCGGAAGATAATCAAAATTGACAATGATAAAAACAATGTTTTATTCCACGGTTTCGCTGTCGAACCCCGGAACGGCCTGATAGGTTTTTCGATGAGTGTCGATACCAATCCAGCGGTGTATCTCAATTATGATATTTTCACCCTGCCGAACCAGGGCGGCGCACCGTATCGGCTGACCTTACACAGAGGGCATGATACTGACCCCGTATTCTCGCCTGACGGCCGGATACTGGCTTATCTGCAGATGGCCCGTGCCGGTTATGAATCGGACCAGCGTGATATCATATTGTATGACCGGGAAAATAATCAGAGACAAAATATCACCGCTACTTTCGACCGGTCCGTCGGTGAATATGTCTGGCATCCGGATTCCGGGGTCATCTATTTCAGCGCCGTTGAACACGGTTATAATAAAATCTGGCGAGGGAATATCAACCGGGGAGAAATAGAGACACTCCTCGGCGACGCGGTATATGCCAATCTCAGAATTGACCCGAACGGCGAATACTTGATAATGACCCGCTCCCTTTCGGACCAACCTTATGAACTTTACCGCTTTGATTTAAAGGATAAAATACTTACCTGTTTAACTCATTTTAATGATAAACTGGTTGACCGCCTGGAAATGAAACGGGCCGAAGACTTCTGGTTTGAAGGCTTTAACGGCGACTCCGTCCACGGCTTTTTAACGTTACCGCCTGATTTCAATCCGGCATTGAAATACCCGCTGGTACTTCTGATACACGGCGGGCCGCAATGGCGCTGGCTGGGCGATTTCAATTACTACGGCTGGAATACCCAGCTGGTGGCGGCACAGGGATATGTCGTTGCCCAGATCGACCCTCACGGCAGCATTGGTTACGGCTTGAAATTCCAGGAATATGTTTCCGGCAACTGGGGTAAGGGGGATTATGAAGACCTCATGCGGGGTGTCGACTATCTGCTGGAAACCTATCCGTTTATCGATTCGGTTCGCCTGGCGGCGCTGGGTCGCTCTTATGGCGGTTTCATGGTCAACTGGATATGCGGTCACACCGACCGTTTCAAATGTCTGGTTTCGGTCGACGGCACCTTCAATCATCTGAGCGATTACGGCACTACCGAAGAGTTATGGTTTCCGGAATGGGAATTCAACGGTACTCCGTGGTCCAACCCGGAAGAATATGTTCGTTCCTCGCCGCTGACTTACGCCATAAATTTCAAAACCCCCACCCTGGTCATCCACAGCCAGAATGATTACCGGGTGGATTTAAGCGAAGGTTTGCAGATGTTCACCGCCCTGCAACGTATGAGCGTACCATCGCAGCTTTTATATTTCCCCGATGAAAGCCACAATATCGCTCAGCTGAAAAATCTCCGCCATGTCTATCAAAAACAATTCGAATGGCTCGAACGCTGGCTCAAGTGAGCCTATTGCATGATGATGATATCTATGCGCCGGTTTTTTGCCCGACCATCGGCGGTCTTGTTGGACGCCACCGGTTTCTCCGAACCGAAACCCATCGAACGGATATCATCGGACGGAATAAGGAGCGTCTGCCGCAGATATTTCATGACTTCATAAGCCCGTTTATCCGAGAGCTGAAGGTTGGCCGAAGGTTCGCCCATATCGTCGGTGTGCCCTTCCACGACCAGCTTCGACCCGGGGAACATCTTGATTATCTCCACGACCTTCTCAAGCAGCGGAATGTGTTCATCCTTAATGTCGCTTTTGCTGACATCGAAGGAAAGACCGCTCAGGCGAAGAACGATATCGTTAGCGGCATCATAAAGAATTTCACCCTCGGAGGGATTGAGCATCTGTTTGGCTTTCTTGAACTTTTCTTCTTTTTCCTGGCGTTTATCAAGCTCGGCGGCAACTTCCTCATGAGTTTTTTCGAGCTCTTCGAGTTTTTTCTTCTCCGTCATGATATCTTCAGCCAGAGTCCGTTTTTCCACATAAAGACCTGCCACCAGGCTGTCAAGATACTCGGCCAGCTTGACCGGCTCATCCTCGATTTGCCCCGGCGCAATACGGGCAATAGTTGCCTTGTTCCTGGCGGCTACCTTATCGAGGGTATTGCTCAATTCCCGGTTAACTTTCTTCTGGGCTTCAATCAGGCTGATAAGGGTATCAGCGGCTTCGAGGGGACCTTTGTCAAAGGGCAGGTACTCTTTGTCAAACGAGCCGGCCACCCGGTTCATCTGAATTTCATAAACCAGCATCAGTTTTTCCCAGGCCTGGTCGTTGCGATTAAGAGAGCGCACCGCCTGGGCAATATTGGAGGCATGGCGGGCTTCATATTCGGCCAGTTGCGCTTCCTGAATGGACGCCTGTCGTTCGTAACGGTTGTCCGTAAGGATGGCATCCGCCTTGGCACGCGCGGTACGAGCCTTATCAAGGGTTGAAAGAGCGAATTTATCGGCTCCATCACTGATGGCTTTGGCAATCAGTTTATCGGCCGTGCCGAGAATATCCACGCGGACGGCTTCCATTTCCGCTTCAGCAAAAAGAGGCGCTACTTTCTCCGCCTGCTGCAAACCACCTTTCACATTACCCGCTTCCACGCTCTGGGTAGCTTTTATGAACATCAACTCGGCTCTTTGATAAATATCCGGTACCAGCGTCGGTGCTTTGGCCGCCCGGGCTTTATCTCGGGGTGGTAAATAATCTTTCAGAGTTAACTTGCAGACTTCGGTAGCCTTGAGGGCGTTCTCCGCAAACTCCCGCGCTTCGGATACATAGCTGTCAATCGACTTCTGGTTTTTTCCCACGCCGACTGCCTCGCGGGACTGCTCAAATCTCTTTTCCGCCACGGCAAAAGCCTTCGGTGCAAAAATATCAGCCTCGACCACCCTGGCAGAATCCATTATTTTGGTCAATTCCTCAAACAAAGCATTGTCCTGCGAACGAACCGGAATAAGAAAAACCATCAGGACAAATAATCCTGTTAAAAGTGCATACCTGGTTTTCAAAACTTACCCTCCTTCAAATATTTTTTATAGTGTCATTATAAAAAAAGAGCTATGTGATATATTGTAACTACAGATATAATTTAAATATCAGGCTTCAAGCCTGTCAATTTATTAAATTCAGAACAAAATCTCGTTTTTAAGCGATGAATAAGCTAAAAACAGGGTAACCGTTCTTTGTTCGCCTGTTCCGGAAAAAGATAACACATGCAAAAGCGCGTATGTATTATCGGCTGTTCTGACCAGGATCCAGTCGTCTTTTTTAATGCTGACCCGGTCGTCGGCAGGTTCGTCTTTGCTGCGGTTGACATGATTACGGATATACTCAAAATCACCTTTCAGCGGTAGAATCCGGAACCGGCTGTTTCGCAGAAAGCCGTTAAGGCGATCGGGTGAAGCCAGATAATCTGCCCCGTCCCTGGTGTAATAATAGACGTCGTTATCAACGGCATCGGCCCGAACGGATTTATCCGCGGCAAAGGAATAACCGTCGTTGTCGGAACGATAACGGAATGCCAGTTCAAATTCGCTGCGGGTACCCAGAACAGCGATCGCTTCGTTGGTGGGCTTTGAAAGGGTACGGTCGGTATTGACCACCCGTACTGAAATATAATACTTGACGCCTTCTTCGAGATGTTCTGCCTTATAATACGTAATACCGTCATCGGGATTGGTATCACCGTGGAAATTCACCGGGTTAAAAGGTTTAATATCTTCCGGCAGAAAGGGACCCGGGTATTTCGCCGCCAGCGGCTCGGTACTGATATAAATATTATATCCGCTTTTCAAACCGGAACCATGGGTTTTCCAGGCCAGGGTCATGAATTCCCGGTCAACTTCGACTTTCAAATCATACGGATAAATTTCCGCGGGGACTTCGACCAATTCTTTTTTCGGAGCACAGGAAAATAACATGCCGGCGGTGATAAGCAACAGACAACTTTTTTTCATTTGACCGGCAACTCCAGTTGACGCTGACACAAAAAACGGGCACCCTTAGCAGTGATACAGACATCTTCTTCCAGACCCACACACCCGATACCGGGTAAATTAATTTCCAGCTCGAGGGTGAACACGTTACCCGCTTCGAGGGGTATAGTCGGGGTAATACCATAACGTTCCCAGAGCGGACCGATGATGGCTCCGCCATCATGAACATCACGTCCCAGTTGATGTCCCAGGGCATGTTCATAAACCGGGTAACCGTTTTCATCGAGCATATTACGGGCAAGGGCGTCAATCTCAAAGCCTTTTACCCCCGGGCGGCAGTTGCGAGCCGCTGTCCCGATTATTCTTTTCACCAGTTGAAAAGCCTCGGCCAGTTCTCCGGGAACGGTCTTTTCTCCTCTGCGCCTGAAGTAAACCAGGCGCTGAATATCGGAACAATACCCGCCCAGGCGAGCACCGAAATCGATATGCAGAAGGTCGCCACGCTCGAGCCTGGCATGAGTCGGGAGGCCGTGACCGGGGCGGGTCTTATCCCCGGCGTTTACTATCGTCGGAAAAGCGACCTCGCCACCCTGGCGCATGATATGGCCGTCGATAATACGGGCAATTTCAATTTCCGACATCCCTGGTTTTATTTCCTCGAGCGACTTATCCCAGGCGTTAACCGTTATCAGGGCGGCGTCTTTTATCAGCCTGATTTCCGCCCTGTTTTTGCGGCTTCGCAACCGGGTGCAGAAATCCTCAGCCGGGCAAAGACGAGCCCGGTACGGCGTTCCCTTGAGATACTCTTTTAAAAGTAAATACAGCCCGTGTGAAAGACCGTCAGCGGCAGGATTGACAGGGCTGTAATTGACGGCAATGTGGCGAGGCTTCAGTCGTTTGATTAATTTTCTGAAATCTTCGCTTACCCCACCGGTATACGATAACACTTCCGTGAAACACCCGGAGCGTTTAAAATCCTCTGCGTCCAGGTTACCGACCAGGGCGATGGCGTCACCTTTCGAAGTATAGGCAAAAAAGGACTGCCAGACAACTTCATGACCCACCACCAGCGTCATCATAGGGTCCGTATGCATCATGGTTTCCCGGACAAAAATAAGCCACAGGTCCAGGTCCATCTCTTTGAGCAGTTGTCCCGCTTGAATAATTTTTTCTTTTATCAAATCCATAAAATAAATAATAATTCAAACCGGGAGATTAAACAACAATTATATACGGTGATATAAAGGGTAAACTGCTCTTATGGTACCTCCCGTTAACTCCCGCTGTACAATATTTGAACAGCTCCTGCTTTTAATAAACAATCATATAAAAAACTCAGGTTAATGACGTAATCTGTCGATAATAAAACTTAGCTATTCATACTTGGGAAATATCATCATCAATTAACATAATAACCTTACCTTGGAGGGAATCATGTACGAATCCAATTACAGCAGCGGTTATGGAACGGTGTTCTATTTGATTTTCCTGGGTGTATATTTATATTATACTTACGCCCAGTACAAAATCGCCCTTAAAACGGGTCACCACAGTTCCTGGTGGGCTTTTATTCCAATCCTTAACCTGTTTCAGCTGGTCCAGCTGGCCGGCAAACAATGGTGGTGGTTTCTTTTATTCTTTGTACCCGTGGTCAATATCATCTGCCTGGCGATAGTCTGGATGGAGACAGCCAAAAACTGCGGTCATCCGCCTGTCTGGGGCTTTTTGACCATCTTTCCGTTTTTAAACCTGATAACCATCGGGATTATGGCTTTTACCCGGGGTCAATACCAAAAAACCATCCCCCAGCCCAAATATGAAAAACCGGCACCGCGTCAACCGGAAAGAGTCTCCTGATTATTTCATATGGTATACCTTAATAAAAAAAGGCGAATTGCATCGATTCGCCTTTTTTTAACGACATTAATTTCCTATTTCATACCTCGTTCCGGCGGACCGTCATATTCATAAGGCAGCGGACCCAGTTTGCGCATGGGTTTCTCCCGCGTCATTTCTTCATAAGCGTGCGCCAGTAAACCGGGCATTCGTGAAATAATGAAAAAACCTTTGCCCAGCCGCCAGTCGAAACCCATATCGGAAATCACGGCGGCGATGGCGCCGTCGACATTTATCGGCAGGGATTTCCCGGTTTTTTCGGCCAGGGCGGTTTCAATCGCCCGGCAGAGTTCGATATGGCGCCCGCTGAAACCGTATCGCGCGGCGATTTCAAAAAGTTTACCGGTGCGGGGGTCAACTTTATGCAGGCGGTGTCCGAACCCCGGCATGCGTATTTTAGTCTGTCCGAGCCAGTCAACCAGGTCGGCGGCGACTTCCTTCATACTCCGCCCTTCGCCTCTGGCTGCCCATTGCTGCATAATTTTCGCCGACTGCTCGATAGCCCCGCCATGAGCATCACCGATTACCAGAACTCCGCCCGCAAGAGCGGCGTTCAACGAGTTGCCGCCGGACATCACGGTCCGGGTACCCAGTACCGACGGCGGCGAAGCTCCATGGTCTATCGACGATACCAATATGGCGTTCATCAAAGCGGCTTCCGCCTTCGTTGGCAGTTCACCTTTTAATATCAAATAAACAGTCTCGGCATAAGATAGTTTTTCCATGATGTCGGCAATGTCATAACCGCGGACCTTAATTTTCCCCGGGCCGATTTCCGTTATCGATGTTTTCCAGATATCTTCAGCCATAATTACCTCGTAAATGGTTATTATAAGAAAACAACTATATAATCACTGCTGCTTTGTAGTATCGGGCGGTACACTTTGCCTCGCAAAGGCAAGCCATCTTTTTTCCAGCGAATCCACCGGCATATAAAATAATTCCTCGACCATCCTGTCAAATGGCAAACGGGATCGGTACATTTCCTTGAGCATGCTTATCCCGTGATTAGCCATTACATAGGCGACGAACGAGGCCGCTTCCGCCGACTGATAACGCTCCTTATCACTGTTTATGGCAGTATCCACTGCCAGTTGACCCAAAGGCATAAATTGCCCCTGGTCTATATAATATTGGGTGGATTTATGGTAATCCTGTCCGGAAAAATCAAAAAGAGCTATTAAACCGTGCTTGAGAAATTGATATTTCGGTTCCTCCGGCAGCCATCGCGGGAGAAGGTGCTGCATGAGCGTCGGGCCCAGAAAACTGGGTAACCAGAAATAAATGACGCTATCCCGGGCAAAGGGATAATCCCGACCGGTCATCTCTCTTCCCTGGCCATACCCGGTGTAATATACAACTACCAGGGTGTCGGTGTAAGGCGGCATCTTCAAGGTCCTGGTGACTATGTCGATTGATTTAAGGTACATCCGCGCCACCTCCCCGAATTTATCCTGTTGCAAATGATTCGGCTGGTGAAAAATTTTTATATTTTCATAGGTGAAAAAATCCCAGCCCTGATAACGAGGGTCATCGGCCAACAGAAATTTTTTTTCGGTCTTTTGGGTACATCCAAAGCCCATTACCAGCAATATGATAAAAATAAAAAGACAGTCGGATGTCATCGACCTTATAAGACTTGTCAGAAGTTCTGTTTTAGGCGATTTGGAATCCATCGGGTATTTCTCTTTTTCCAGTTAAGTCAGTATCGTAAAAGAATATAATTTGAACGAGCAATGCTGTCAACGACCTTTATTTCGTTCTTTTTTTCACAATTAGGCTTGACTTCAAGAGATTATTGTGCGATATTTTAAAGCGAAAAAAATAGGATTAAAAAGGTTTTTATTTGCTTTTGCAAATAATCCTCTTATTATATAACTAATTATAATATAATTAGTTAAGTTCTTCTTTGACTTATGGCTGGTGAAGCTTACAGATTCAGATTACCAACTTTTTCGAAAAATATTATTACCATTGTTGGTGGTTACGGGAGCGGTAAATCGGAAATTGCGGTCAATCTAGCCAGGTACCTTAAATTAAATCAGAGCGAACCTGTCGTTATTGCCGACCTTGATATCATCAATCCTTATTTTCGTTCCCGTGAAGCGTCCCGGGAACTGGCAAACCTGGGTATTAAGTCATTAATCCCCGAAGGTGAAAACTTTTATGCGGAACTGCCCATTATAATCCCGGAAATTAAAACCGCTATTGAACGAGGTGAAGGAAAACTGATACTGGATATCGGCGGCGACGAAACCGGGGCCCGGGTCCTGAGTTCTCTTTCCGATGCTTTTACACCTGGTCAATACGAATTGCTTCTGGTATTGAACGCCAGACGACCCTTTACTTCCGACCTTGCCGGCTGCCAGAAAATGCTGGCGGATATTGAAGCCGCTTCCCGTTTGAAATTCAGCGGTTTGATTTCCAACAGTCATCTCATGGATGAAACCGATCCTGATACCGTCCTTCAGGGTCTGGAGCTGGCCAATAAAGTCAGCCGGAAAACAAATTTACCCGTAGTATTTATAAGTATGACCACAGACATAATGGATAAAATAGAGCCCCGCCTCATAGATTTGCCGGTCTTAGCACTGGACCGCTCCCTGCTTAAACCCTGGGAGAGAAAAAAAGTATCGGGGAAAAATAAATAAAGGAAGTATAATGCCAGGTGTAATTATCGATAAAAACCACTGTAAAGGATGTGAATTGTGCGTCAGGGCCTGCCCGATGCAGGTTTTGTCGATGTCCAGGGACATCACGGTACGCGGGTACTTTTACGCCCGGATGCACGATACTTCCCGCTGTATCGGTTGCCGGATTTGTGCCATAACCTGTCCGGATGCCGCGATAACCGTTAAAACCAACGGCCTCATGTACGCCCTTTTTGATTATTGAGGACAGGGAAAGGATAAGCTTATGCCAAGAATATTGATGAAAGGTAACGAGGCCATAGCCGAAGCCGCCCTGAGAGCCGGTGCCACCAATTATTTCTGTTATCCCATCACCCCTCAGACCGAGGTGGCGGAATACCTGGCTCACCGGATGCCGGAAGTCGGCGGAGTATTTCTACAGGCCGAGAGTGAAATTGCCGTAGGGAATATTCTTTTCGGAGCAGCTTCTACCGGTAAACGGGTTTTCACTTCCTCTTCGAGTCCCGGGATAAGTTTGATGCAGGAAGCCATCTCGTATATGGCGGGGGCTCACCTGCCCTGCGTTATTGTAAATATCATGCGGGGAGGACCGGGCCTGGGGGGTATTTTACCGGCCCAATCGGATTATTTTCAGGCCACTAAGGGCGGCGGTCACGGCGATTACCGGCTTTTAGTGCTGGCGCCTTCGACCATCCAGGAAGCAGTGGATTTGACCATGCAGGCATTCTACCTGGCGGATAAATATCGCAATCCGGTTATGGTTATCGGCGACGGCATGATTGGCCAGATGATGGAACCGGTGGAGTTTCCCGAAAAATACGAGGAACCGCCCCTGCCCCCCAAAGACTGGGCCTGTACCGGCGCCCGGGGACGCGAACCGCACATTATCAAATCTCTTTTTCTCGACCCGTTGGCCCTGGAAAAAAACAACCTCCTGCTTTATCAAAAATACGAAAAGATGAAAGCCGAGGAAGTTCGTTTCGAGCTTTATAAAACCAAAACGGAAAATAAAATTTTGATAGTCTCGTACGGGACTATGGCCCGAATCTGTCAGACGGCGATTGATGAGCTTGAAACAGAGAGTATCTCGGTGGGTCTTTTCCGCCCCATTACCCTTTTCCCCTACCCGGAAAAAGAGTTGTATGCCGAAGCCGCTCGTAAAAATATCAAGACCGTACTGGTCATCGAGATGAGTATCGGGCAGATGGTAGAGGATGTCGAACGGGTTGTCAGGGGCATCAAGCCGATTAAATTTTTCGGCCGTACCGGCGGCGTGGTACCGTCACCCGAAGAAGCCAAAGAACAGATTAAAGAACTGCTTAAAAAAGAAGCCGGTACCCGGAAAAGAAAGACCAGGAAAGGGTGAGGACTCTATGGAAGACTCGAAGATAATATTTTCCCGGCCGACCGCTCTCAAGCCGACGGTTACGCATTATTGCCCCGGGTGTACTCATGGTGTCATTCACCGGCTGGTGGCGGAGGTCCTGGACGAGTTGAACCTTCGTGAAAAAACTCTCGGGGTGGCGCCGGTGGGCTGTTCAGTGTTCGCCTATAATTACATAAATACGGATTTTCTTGAAGCGCCGCACGGCCGGGCACCCGCCCTGGCGACAGGATTCAAACGTCTCCGTCCCGATATGATCGTGTTCACTTACCAGGGTGACGGCGACCTGGCTTCAATCGGGATGGGCGAAATTGTTCATGCCGCCAATCGCGGCGAAAAATTTACCGTTATTTTCGTCAACAACGGCATCTACGGCATGACCGGCGGGCAGATGGCCCCGACCACCCTTGAAGGTCAAATAACCACGACCTCACCGAAAGGCCGCAATGTTGCCGAGGTCGGGATGCCTATCCGGATTTGTGAACTTCTCTCCTCTCTGGTTACACCGGCATATCTTGAACGAGTGGCCGTGCACACTCCGCAACATATAATCCGCGCCAAGCGGGCGGTGCGCAAAGCCTTCACCTACCAAACCCAAAACCGCTGTTTCAGCCTGGTGGAATTTTTATCCACCTGTCCGACCAACTGGGGCCTGACGCCCGGTGAATCGGTCCGCTGGGTCGAGGAAAACACCCTGAAATATTATCCCCTCGGTTGTTTTAAAGACCCCGATAAGGAGGTGAAAACCGATGGCACAGTATGAAGTTACGATGGCCGGTTTCGGCGGTCAGGGCATAATGACAGCCGGTCAGCTTTTGGCCTATACCGGTATTGAAGAAAATAAAAAAGTGGTCTGGTTGCCCTCTTACGGTCCGGAAATGAGAGGCGGCACGGCTTACTGTACGGTGGTCATATCCGACACCCGGATAGGATCACCGATTATCAACAACCCGGCTGCCGTATGTGTCTTTAACCGGCCGTCGTTCGACAAATTCGTTCCCAAGATAAAACCGGGAGGACTTCTGGTCGTCAATTCATCGTTAATCAACGTTACGACCGACCGCACCGATATTACGGAAATACTTATACCAGCCAATAAAATGGCCCTTGAAGCCGGCAATGTCAAAGCGGCCAATATCGCCATCCTGGGAGCTTTTATCGGCGCCAGTAAAATAGTCAAGTACGAAACTTTGGTTGAGGTACTCAAGAAAAAGCTGGGTTATAAAAAAGAGGTGCTTAAAATCAACCTGTCGGTACTTGAAGAGGGTTACCGGATGGCTATCGACCTTATGAAGAAAAGCGGAAAAAAGGAAAAGGTATGAAACAGGATTTCACGACGATACCATCAATAATAGCAAGACATCCCCGTAAAGCCAGCTCCCTGATAATGATACTTCAGGATATCCAGAAGGAATTCAATTATCTGCCGGAGGAAGCCATGCGGAAAACCGCCGAGACGCTGGAAGTGCCGATGAGCAAGGTTTATTCGGTCGCCACTTTTTACAATGCCTTCAGCCTGGTTCCCCGGGGTGAGAAACTCATCCGGGTATGTGTCGGCACCGCCTGTCACATTCGCGGTTCCAAAGTGATAAGGGAGCAGTTCGAGAACGAGCTCAAAATCAAACCGGGCGAAACCACCCCCGACATGAAATACAGTCTCGAAGTCGTCGGGTGCGTCGGTGCCTGCGCCATGGCACCGGTGGTGATGATAAACGACAAGTATTTCGGCAGTGTCAAAACCAGCCGGATAAAACAACTGGTGGGGAAAGGTTGATATGCGTATAAGCACCCCCAAGCAACTGAAGGAGCTCCAGAAGAAATTTCAGGATAGAGACAATAAACTAGCGAAAAAAATTATCGTCTGCCATGGTCCGGGTTGCCTGGCCAGCGGGGCGGAGAAAATATATCAGGAATTTAAAAAAATCCTGTCCGAAAAGAAAATCACCGGCATAACGCTGGAGGCTCTCAAAAAAACCGGCTGTCACGGATTATGTGAAAAAGCCCCCCTGGTGGCCATTGAACCGGATAAAATTCTTTATACACATGTCAAGGAACGCCATGTGGTCGACATCATCGAAAAAACCATAAAGAAAAATGAAATCATCCCGGAACTTCTCTATGTTGATCCCCAGACCAAAGAGAAAATAGTCCGGTACCCCGATATAAAATTTTATTCTCACCAGACCCGCATCGCTTTGCGCAATTTGGGGCACATTAATGCGGCGGATATTGACGACTACATTCGTGTCGGCGGTTACCAGGGGATGGTGAAAGCTGTTACAAAGATGACGCCTGAGGCAATTATCGAGGAAATCAGCAAGTCCGGTCTGCGCGGCCGGGGCGGCGGCGGGTTCCCGACCGGCAGAAAATGGGCGACCTGTCGCAAAGTCGAAGACGATACCCATTATGTCATCTGCAACGGCGACGAAGGCGACCCGGGAGCCTTTATGGACCGGGCTATCATGGAAGGCGACCCGCATTCGGTCCTGGAAGGAATGATTATCGCCGCTTTCGCGGTGGGTGCTCGCGACGGTTACATTTATGTCCGCGAGGAATACCCCCTGGCGGTTATCAACCTTCAAATAGCCATCGAACAGGCTCGTGAATACGGCCTGCTGGGTGAACAGATAATGGGCACTTATTTCTCTTTCGATATTCAAATTAACCGGGGCGCCGGGGCTTTTGTCTGCGGCGAATCCTCCGCCCTGATGAAATCCGTCGCCGGTGAAGTCGGTGAACCCCGCGCCAAGTATATCCGTTCGGTCGTCAAAGGTCTCTATGACAAACCAACCGTTCTCAACAACGTGGAAACTTACGCCAACGTACCGCTCATCATCGAAAAAGGAGCCGACTGGTTCACCGGTATCGGCGTCAAAAAAAATTCGGGCACGAAAGCCTTTTCGCTGGTGGGCAAGGTCCGTAACACCGGTCTTATCGAGGTTCCTATGGGCACCACCTTGCGGGAAATTATTTACGATATCGGGGGCGGACTGATTGACGGGCGACCCTTCAAGGCGGTTCAGACCGGCGGACCGTCAGGCGGCTGTCTGCCCGATACCATGCTCGATTCCCCGGTGGATTTTGACAGCCTGACCAAGGCCGGTTCGATGATGGGTTCCGGCGGCATGATTGTCATGGACGACCGTACCTGCATGGTTGATGTCGCCAAATATTTCCTGTCTTTTCTTGTTTCGGAATCCTGCGGTAAATGCAATCCCTGCCGGGAAGGTCTTTATCAGCTTTACAAGCTGGCTATCAAAATCAGCGAGGGCCGGGGCGAAGAAGGCGATTTGGAAAAAATGGAGAAACTTTCGGATATGATTATCCTTGGTTCGCTGTGCGGTCTGGGCAAATCGGGACCCAACCCTTTTTTAAGCACCGTACGGTATTTCCGCGAAGAATACCTGGCGCATATCAGGGATAAGAAATGTCCGGCCGGCGTCTGCCGGGAGCTTATCCGTTTTGAAATAAACGACAAATGCGACGGTTGCACGGCCTGTCTGATGGCTTGCGCCTATAACGCCATTACGGGTTCGAAAAAACAACCGCATGTGATTAACCAGGAACTCTGCACGCATTGCGGAGCCTGCGTAACGGTCTGTACCCGTAACGCCATAGATGTATTTTAGGAGAGCAATATGGTTAATATAACGATAAACGGCAAACTGGTTCAGGCTTACGAGGGAGAGATGTTGCTGGCGGCTATCAGGCGCGAAAATATTGATATTCCCGCCCTGTGCCACCATGAAGCCGTGGAACCCTATGGTGCCTGCCGCCTGTGTATGGTGGAGATAACCAAGAATGAATGGGATGGCTGGAAAAATCACGTTACCTCGTGTCTTTACCCGGTTGAAGAGGGTTTGATTGTCAATACCCATACCCCGACGGTCATCGAGCTGCGGAAAACCATCCTTGACCTGTTTCTGGCCAGCTCTCCCCATTCGACAGTGATCAAGAAACTGGCGGCGGAATACGGTATCACCCGAACCAGCTATGAAGAAGTACCCGACAGTACCGATTGTATTCTTTGCGGCTTGTGCACCCGTATCTGCGACAAGATGGGATTCAGTGCCATATCAGCGGTTGGCCGCGGTCATGGTAAAGAAATCGCTCCACCTTTAAAGGAACCGCCGCCCGATTGCGTCGGTTGTCTCAGTTGTGCCTACATCTGTCCAACGCATTATATCCAGTTTACCGATAACGGCAAAGAGCGGACTATCTGGGGTAAGAAATTCAAGCTGCTCCGGTGTGAAAAGACCGGTCTGCCCACCATCACCGAAGAATTTGCCGCCTATCTTATCAAACACCGGGAGATTCCGGAAGATTATTTCAAAATCAACGACCTCAGCCATCGCCGCGAGCTGGCTTTAAAAATGGGACAAATTACCCAATGGGGCAGGGAGGCCTGATAATGAAAGCACGTCTGATAGTCAATCCCAACCTTTGTACCGGTTGCCGCACCTGCGAGCTGGCTTGTTCCTTTACTCATATGGTCGGCGGGAAACCCGGTTTAAGCCGCATCTATCCCCTTGACGGCGGTTTTAAAGATTTATACGTACCGGTGGTATGCCTGCAATGTGAAGACCCGGCCTGTGCCAAATCCTGCCTGGTTGATGCCATCACCCGCAATCCTGAAACCGGGGCGATGGTGCTTGATGAACAAAAATGTGTCCGCTGTATGGCCTGTGTTGCGGCTTGTCCGTTCGGGTGCTCGCTTTTTGACCGCATTAATAATCTGGTGGTTAAATGTGACCTTTGCGATGGCGACCCGGCCTGTGCCCACTTCTGCCCCACCAAGGCTCTGGAATACAAACCAATCGAGGAACATATCCTGAAATCGACCGGGTAAAAAAATATAATGGAAGCTCTCGTTTCTTAGAATGGTACTAAAGGTCTTACATAATATTTGAGATGGTGTTATTCTGTTTGAAGAATTTCACCTTTTTTATATTATAAAAAAGCCTTGACATTAAAGCCCTTCAACACCAAATTAAAACTGGTTAATTCTTTGCCTTACAAAATCTTTCAGGTGTCAAGATGAAACCTGAGAAGCTTGTGAAACGTAAAAATATACCGGAGGCATAAAAAAATGAAACTTAATGATCGCATTCAGGACGACATCGTCATTTTAGAGCCGAAAGGGAAAATAATGGGTGGTCCCGATGCAAGCTTGCTGCATGATAAACTTCATGACTATATCGAACAAAACAAAAAAAAGGTGATAATTGACCTCGGCAAAGTTGACTGGATGAACTCAACGGGTCTGGGAATTCTTATCTCGGGGCTGACTACCATACGCAATAACAATGGCGAGTTAAAGTTGGCCAACCTGACGAAAAAAGTACAGTCGCTTCTGACCATTACCAAACTGGTATCAGTATTTGATACTTACGATTCTATTGAGGAAGCCGTTGAGAGTTTTAAATAAACGAATTCTGAAAAAAGCTAATCTTCAGATAGAATAGGTAGACGTCACTGCGTCTGCCTGTTTTTTTGGAGTAAATAAATATGGATAAACCAAAAATCTTTGACAACACGATTATGATTCCTTCCAGCCAGGATTTCCTTCCCGATGTGGATGTTTTTCTGGAGGGGGTTTTGCGGGGTTTTGGCATCGATGAATCAATAATCGCGGACATTGCCATTTCGGTTTCGGAGCTGGTCAACAACGCTATTTTTCACGGGAATAAGACTGTCAGGGATAAACCCATAGCCGTTAAAATCAATAAGAAAAAGGGTGCCGTCGAAATAACCGTAATCGATGAAGGTAACGGTTTTGATATTAACACCGTGGAAAATCCGATTGATGATGACAACCTTTTAAAGGAAGTCGGCCGCGGTCTTTTTATTGTACGTTCCCTGATGGATTCCCTGTCTCTGAAAACCAGCGAATCGGGAACGTCGGTAATTATTACCAAAAATATTTAAAACTGTAATTAACACTGGCAGTTAGGGATGAACCTGGAGCTTTTAAAAACGCTTGTTTATTTCCTGCCCGGCGGCTTTTTAATCTTTCTGGCGATAACAATAACCCGGGATAATTTCACAAGCAGATTAAATCGTGTGACCGGAGCTATGCTTTTCTTTGCCGGAATCGGCCCCATCGCCATGGTCCTGGGTTACATGATCGAACAAAGCTCCAGCGGCGAAGTCCCGTTTAACCAGACCACCCTCTACAATTTATATCTTATCTGGGAATTCTTCTTCCCTACCCTGCTGGTGTTTTCCTGGCTCTTTCCGGTTGACCGCCTTCGGGCTTTCAAACATTCCCGATTACTCTACCTGATATTCCTTCCCCAGCTGATGCACCTGGTTATCGTAATTTTCTTCGGTAATATCAACAACCTTCTGAGCTCACTCGGGACCACCGATAGCAGTAGTGGGTTTACCGGTATTATTTTAAAGCCCTTATCCGAGCTGTTCTCCTATCTGCTTTTACTTGTCGGATTCATACGCACTTATGAAGATGTAATTTTCGGCGGGATAAACCTGTTCTATGTGCTAATAGCCATCTACTTCGTCGAATCGGGGAAAAAATATCTCACCAATCCCCGGCTTCTGACGCAAACCCGGGTGGTAATCTGGGCTATTCGGCTCGGGCTGGGTTTGTTGGTTATAGTGTACCTGGGTACAGCCATATTTTCCTATGAATTTCCCAAAAGCATCAGTACCACCCTGCTTCTGTCGGCCCTGCTGATAGGCGGCGGTATTTTCACCTACGCCATAATTCGCCACCAGTTTCTCGATGTTCAGTTATTTTTCCGGCAATCGTTTATTTACACCCTCATCTCGGCCTTGCTGGTCGGACTATATATCATTCTCGGTGTGCAGTCTAAGAAAATACTTACCCCCCTGTTCGGTGATAAAGCTGAAATCGTCAGTTACGTGTTCATTATCTTCCTGCTTTTGATTTTCCAGCCCATTTCCAACTGGATTGACAATTTTATACGTTCGATGTTCATGCATACCCGGACGGATTACCGGAACATCATAGAAAGATTTTCACGGCAGGTTATCTCCATGTTTGACCCCGGTCTGCTCCGGCAGACTATCGAGGAAACTCTCAAAACCGCTCTCCTGGTCGAAAGAGTGTATTTCGTCCTTTACGACGACCGCATCGGCGAATACGCCCTGTTGCCCAGTGAGGATTATGCCAAACGCAAGGTGATCGACCGTGAGGACCTGATGTTGCGGGGAATTAATCTTTTGAATGTCCCCACCTATTTCGATTCCCTGTCGGATTACCGGGATAATTCGGCTCTGGGCGAGATTCTGGACGAACTCAAGGTTAAGCTGATTCTGCCCATGAAGGATGCCGAGCACCTGCTGGGTTTTCTGGCGCTGACCGCTAAAGTGGCCGGATACCGGTATTCCGCCGAAGATTTCAATCTGCTGGGCGTCTTATCCAACCAGATGGTAACAGCCCTGACCAATGCCCGGCTTTATGTCGAATCCCTCGAGAAACTTCGCCTCGAAGAAGAACTCAACATGGCCCGTCAGATTCAGCTGGACCTGCTCCCGTCCTGCCCGCCCAAGATGGCTTGTGCGGCCATTTCCGCCCAGTCCATGCCTTCGCGGACGGTCGGGGGTGATTTTTACGATTTTATTCCCAGCAAGGTTAACCGGCGGATGGGCATTGTCATCGCCGACGCCTCGGGTAAGGGTATGCCGGCGGCGCTGATGATTGCCCAGGTCCACGCCATGATTCACAGCGAGGTAAACAACGGCAACAGCATCGCCACCATGCTGGAAAATATGAACAACCAGGTCGCCCAATCCACCTCGCCCGAAAAATACGTGACTCTTTTTTACGGTGAACTCGACGAGGAAACCGGCCTTTTCCATTTCGCTAACGCCGGTCACAATTACCCCATCCTGGCCAGGACCAACGGTGAAGTGGTGTTGCTCGAAACCGGCGGTCCCCTGATAGGCGCCTTTCAAAATATGCATTATGAATCGTCATCTATCCGCCTGCAACCGGGGGACGTTCTCTTTTTCTTCACCGACGGTCTTTCCGAAGCCATGAATGACAATGGCGAAGAATATTCCGAGGAAAGAATACGCAAATTAGTTTTAAATAATCGTGACCGTGACCCGCAAACGCTGATGGAAATGGTCCTCGAGGATGTGCGTAAATTCGACCCGCATATTCCGCCCCAGGATGACACGACCATGATAACCATGAAAATTATGAAGGACTACACGGTGTTCAATGAACGACAAATATAAAAATTTCGATGCCGAGGTTTTATTTGCCAGAAAAAACAAACATTGCGGTTTTCGTTTTTGCCCCCTGTGCGGTAAGGCGTTAGTCGAGGCGGCGGTTGACGGCCGGCGGCGCATGACCTGTCACGATGAAAGTTGCCGCTATGTTTTTTACCAGAATCCCATCCCCGCCGCGGGAGCCATCATTGTCGATGAAGACCGGATTTTATTTGTTAAACGGGCTCATCCTCCGAAAATCGGCTGGTGGTGTCTCCCGGCCGGTTTTATGGAATGGGACGAGCACCCGACACAAACGGCTATACGGGAAGTCCGCGAGGAAACCGGCCTGGAAGTGGAACTGGTCTCCTTCTTTGAAGTATACAGCGGCCATGACGACCCGCGCTCCAATGCTATCCTGCTTTTATACCTGGCCAGAGTAACCGGCGGCGAATTAAGAGCGGCTGATGATGCCCAGGAAGTACGCTTTTTCAGCTTCGACGCCTTACCAGAAAAAATTGCTTTTGCCTCACATATCCAGGCCCTGCAGGACTATCGCCGCCGCATCCGGAGTAAATAACGGCAATGAAAATCAAAACGTTCAGTAATAAATTATTTATTCTTTTCCTGCTTTTTGCCCTCGTTCCTTCGATAATAATAACCGCATCGGGTTATTTTTTACTGATGGAATCGGGTTCTCTGACCGGGGACCGGGGGGAGCGACATACCCAAGAGCTGACCCGGTATTATAATGACGTGCTTTTCAATAAGATTCAAACCGGAATAAACCAGTACCTGATTTATCCAGAGGCAGTTCCGCCGATTGTCGATTTCATATTTATGGAAAACGACAACGGCTGGCAGGCGGTGACGAATCCACAGTACCTTTCCCCCGCCCTGATTGCCGATATCATCGAAACCTCGCGGGTCCGCCCCCGTGGTTTTATCGAACATGAGGGTCAATATTTCCAGTATGACATGAAGGTTTTGGAAACGGGTGAAAAGATATACGCCGGGCTGGTTCACGACGAAACCTACAAAGCCCTTATGGAAACGGTGCAGACCGGTACAGCCCGGGAGAGCGCCGGCCGGGCGCTGGGCAGACGTTATATCTTTTTTCTGACCACCCTGTTTATAGCCGTATCGCTGGTCATGGCCGGGGCGGCATATCTTTTTTCGACCCGCCTGGCTAAAAATATCGCCCGTCCCCTAACGGAACTAAGCCAGGCCTCAATTGAAATAGCCGAAGGTAATTTCAATCAGAAGATTAAGTCCTCCCCGGACAGAGAAATACAAACCCTGGTGGAAAACTTCAACCGGATGGCCCAGCGGCTGGAACAAACCACTTCGCGGCTGGCCCAGGCCGAACGGGTGGCCGCCTGGCGCCAGATTGCCCGGCGTTTCGCCCATGAACTTAAAAATCCCCTACAGCCTCTTTTAATTTCACTTTATCGCATTGAAAAACAGTTACTCGACAACGAGGTTTACGACCGTATCTACGAGCCCCTTAAAGCCGCTTCAGAAGAATTAAAACACCTGACTCTCCTGGCGGAACGTTTTTCTCACCTGGCGAAACTTCCTCCCCCGAAACCGGAAACCACGGACCTTAAAAAGTTGCTGCTTTCAATAGCCCATCTGTACGAAGAACGCCTGGCCAGGTATAAATTCGAGGTTCGCCTGCCAGAAGAAGATATTATCAGTCTGGTCGACGCCGCCTATTTAAGAGAGGCTTTGCATAACCTTTTGCAAAATGCCATCGACGCTTCGCCGGAAAACGAACGTATTATCATGTCCCTGGAAACTGATAATGACACTCTCAACCTGTCCGTGACCGACTACGGCGAGGGGATGGCTCCTCAGACCGTGACCGCCGCCCGTCTGCCCTATTTCACCACCAGAGAGCATGGCACCGGACTGGGATTGGCCATTGTTGAAAAATCGGTAAATGAACTCAAGGGACAGCTTCTTATCGAGTCTCGGCGCGGCCGGGGAACAAAAGTAACAATTTCACTGCCATATAACAGGGGATAAATAACGTGGCGGCAAAAATCTTAATCATCGACGATGAGCCCAATATCCGACTTTCGTTCTCATCCCTGCTTAAAGACGAGGGTTACGACTGTGCCACAGCTGAATCTGCTGAAACGGCGATGGGTCTTTTAACTCATCATAATTTCGAGCTTATCCTTCTGGATTTACAACTTCCCGGAAAATCCGGCCTGGAATTCTTAAAGGCATTAAAAAATGATGTTATGCCGCCGCTGGTGCTGGTGGTATCGGGACAGGCGGATATTCCGATGGCGCTGGAAGCCATGAAACTGGGGGCTGTCAATTTTCTGGAAAAACCGGTTTCACCGGAAAAACTCATAGCCGGAGTTAATTCGGCTCTTCTTCTGGCGGTTGCCAACCGTCAGAGAAATCTTTTCGTTGATGAGCTGGATGACCGTCACCGAATAATCGGTCATTCCCAAGCCATGAGAAAACTACTGCAGACCATCGCGCATGTTGCCCCGACGGATACGACGGTTCTCATCACCGGTCCCAACGGTACCGGAAAAGAGCTGGTTGCCACCCGGATTTATCTCAGCAGTAACCGCCGGGATAAACCTTTTATCAAAGTAAACTGCCCGGGTATCCCGGAAACATTATTTGAATCGGAGCTTTTCGGCCACACCCGGGGAGCCTTCACCGGCGCTGTGCGCGATTATCCCGGTAAATTCGTAATGGCCGACAGAGGTACCATTTTTCTCGACGAAATCGGCGACCTGCCCCTGAGCTGCCAGGCGAAACTTCTACGGGTGCTCGAATCCGGAGAAGTGGAAACACTGGGCACCGAAACCACCAAAAAGGTCAACGTCAGGGTAATCTGCGCCACCAACCGTAACCTTGAAAGATTGTTAAGCGAAGGAAAATTCAGACAGGACCTGTATTACCGCATCTCGGTTTTTTTAATCGAAATGCCGCCCCTGGAAAAAAGGGTTGAAGATATTCCCCTTTTAATCGGTGAGTTTCTCAAAAGATTCGACCCATCGGGTAAAACCCGTCTTTCTGCCGAAAGTATTGCCTTTTTATGCGGTTTGAGTTACCCCGGGAATGTCCGCCAGTTGAAAAATATAATTGAACGCTTGACCATTCTTTACCGAGATAAAACTATAGAAGTAACCGAGGTGGCCGGTCAGACGGAAGAACCGAAGGCGATGGAGCAGTTTTCAGAAAGTCCGCGGTCACTGGCGGAAAACCTGGCATGGTACGAAAAACAGTTAATTCATAACACCCTGATAGCCTGCCACGGCAATATATCCGAAGCAGCAAGGAAATTAAAGGTTAATCGGGCTAACCTTTCAAAGAAGATAAAAGACTTAGGCTTAAATATTTTTTGAACAAAAATTGTGCCGGAGTGTGTAAATACCATACACCCTGCCATTGCAAGGCCATGAAAATTAACAGGTTGACTTGATGGCATAAAATTTGTTGAATATCCCCGTAAAAACGGAGGAATCATGATTAAGCGAAAAATATTACCAGTTCTATTCTGTGGCATTTGGGGAATAGTTTTTATGACCGGTCACAGCCGGGCAGAAGAACCGCAGTACAAGGATTACCAATTGACCAATAACAAGCAGGAATTTTTTAAAATTACAATAAAGAAAAGTTTTATCCAGATCGACATCCCGGAAAAAGACGGTTATAAAACTGTCCGCCACGAAGCCGGTGATATCAGAATAAAAGGCGATATCGTACAGGGTGGCGACCAGTTTACTTTCAACAGCGAAGGTCTGCTGGTCGATAATATTCTTTACTCCTACGATAAAATATACGATACCCGCATTATCGAACAGGATAATCAGATTACCCTTATTTTCTATACCCGGGAAAACATGACCGGACGGATATCCGCTACCCGCCGCGGCAACCTTATTACTTTCTCCGAGAAAATCACCATCAAACAGGATGAGTTCATACGTGGGCTTGTTTTAACGATAAAGGGCGACATCGAAGTTTTCGGCGAAGTTAACAAGGACGTAATTTCCTTATTCGGAAATGTTTATATTGCCGAAAGGGCGGTTGTACGTGGCGATGTGGCTACTTTAACCAAAAGGGTGGAAGTCGAGCGCAATTCCTCGATTTATGGCGAAGTCTTCACTGGCGGTGAAAAGCGGCTTATCCGGCATCGACGCTTTTATCATCGAGAAGATGAGTTCAGCCTGTCACCTGATTTCACCTATAACCGGGTGGACGGTGCCGGTTTATATGCGACGTTCAAGTATGAGGATTATGATTCCCTTCTACCGACTATCTGGCTGACCGGAGGTTATGCTTTTGAATCGGCGCGGTGGCGTTACGAAATCGGGCTTGAACAGGTTCTTTTACGAACCCGTCCCCTTAGCCTTGGCGGGGCTTATTATCGCCGCCTGGCTTCAGAAGACGACTGGCTTATCGGCGACCACGAAAATATCTTCTTTACCCTGGTGACCACGGAAGATTTTAAGGATTATTATGAGGCCGAAGGCGGGCGTCTCTATACCCGTTTCAATCCCCTTAAAAACCTGACTCTGGAAGGCGGTTACCGTTATGAAGAAACCAACTGGATCAGAGCGCATCGAAACATCTGGTCCCTTTTCGGCGGCGATAAGATTTTCCCGAAAAATTACGCCACGGTTTCGGAACCTTACCGGCAGGCAGGTATTGACGAGATTGACAGCACCACCAACGCCGGTTTATATGCCCGAATAGAATTTGACACCCGTGATTCCGACGAACCGTTTGACCGCTCGGCGTGGGCGGTCACCGGGACAGTCGAATGGTCCCATCCCGACTTGGCCTCGGACTTTGACTACCGCCGTTACACCGCCAGTGTCCGCCGTTACCAGAAGGTCAACCGCTACAGTATCCTCCTGATGCGCGGCATGTATGGCGGCAGCGACGGTTACCTGCCAATGTATAAGATGTTCTTTCTCGGTGGCCTGGGAACCCTTGAAGGTTACCGCCATAAGGAGTTTCCCGGTGCCCGTTTCTGGATGACCAACCTGGAATACCGCGTCACCTTCCCCAGAACCGACCTCTCTTTTTCCCTGTTGTACGATGTCGGTCAGATTTCAGGCTCCACCAGTTTCAGAGAAACCGATGAAATCAGACACTCCCTGGGGATGGCCTTTTACATAGAAAGTGATATCCGGCTGAGTATTTCCAGAAGACTGGACAGTGCCGATGATAAGGACCCGAAAATATATGCTCGGCTGACACATCAGTTTTAAAATTATAAGACTAATTTTTCAGTTATGAAAAGGTCCCCCGGTTTAACAGCGACCATTTGTTTCCTGCTTATCTTTTTATATCTTCCGGTCGCCGCCCAGGATGAAGCTGTTCTGGAATACGATATTGTCAATCGGGGGGGCATACTGACCACCTGGCTTGACCTGTCATTTATCTTGTCGCCTTCGAATCTTAAAAAACTTAAAGACGGTATCGCCCTGGCTCTGGAATACAATCTCACCCTGGCCACACCACGCCGCCTCTGGGGTTCCCGAACAGTCACCGGAAACCGCGATATTCTAAACATCAGTTACCGTCAGGTAACCGAAAATTATTATACCTGCTTACAAAGTTGTGATACTGCCTGTGAACATCGTTTCATAACCCTGGAAAAACTGAAACAATACCTTAAGGATTCTCTTTATATCGGGCTGGTGGCAATCGATTCCCTGGATAAACATCAACACTACCTTCTGGAAATTAAAATAACCAGCATCTCACTGACCACCCTGAATCTTTTAACCCGGGATGAATTTTCGGACAGTACCCGGTCCACCCTGAAATCACTGTTTAAGGGTTTTCTGGACCTGACCGGTTACGGCCGTAAAGAATTTTCATTGAAATCCCGCTCTTTTTCCCTTGACGAAATCTACCCGGTACCCTGAACAGCATAAAGTACAATTAATTAAATCCATCTCATTTTTCAGCCGATATTAAAGATAACGGGTCAAAATATATCGGATGAGACAACGATGGCTATTATAAGAAAAAAAGGTTACGTTGACAGGGCCGGTGAAGATACCGACGCCACGGATAAAATATCAATAACACCCGAAACGGTGCCTGACGATTTCGGTCAAATCCTGGATAAAATCGCCGCTTTCAATAAATCTCATATCGATACCGAACATAAGAACACGGCCAGTTATATATATCATTTAAAAGAGATGCTGAAACTAACACAGGAAATTGGCAATACTCTTGAAACCGACCTGATGCTCAAAACGGCTCTTGAAAAAATCGTTTCGGTATTTAAAGCCGAACGGGGTTTCATAACTCTTTTCGATGACCGTAATCACCTGGAAATAAAAACTCTTCATAATATGACCCGGGAAGAAATAATCGACCGCCAGTGCTTTGATTATGACCATATAACCGCCCTGGTGCTCAAATCGAGCCGGGGCTTGATATCCTCTGATGTTGCCCGGGACGAACGCTTTTCACATCTTTTGTCGTCCGGGGTTTTTCCCCAGCATTCTCTTTTATGCGTACCTTTATTATCGATGGGAAAAGCTAATGGTACTATTTTCCTGGAAAATCATCATAAATCAAGAATTTTTATCGAGTCCGACCTTCATCTTCTAAACCTCTATGGCCGGGTAATATCCACCGCTACCGCCAGTGCCGAACTTTATCGTACCGTGGTCAACCGTAATAACTACCAGCATTCCGTCCTTGCCGATGCCCCGGTGGGACTGGTCGTCATCGCTCCCGGCGGCCAGATAGCCACCATCAACCAGGCCGCCCTGGAAATTTTCGACCTGAATATGATTGACGTCGTCACTCTCGAACAGGATGACCGGCCCACGAATTTCATAGATATTCTTCCGGTTTCGGAAAAACCGCGCTGGTCGAGAATTATCAACACGGTTCTGACCACCGGTCAGAACTACTTCAACGCCCGTTACAGCCATAACACCGGTTACCTTGAAAAGGTACTTTCGATTAAAATATTCATGACGCGCGAATTCCCCTATGATAATTACGGGCTGGTCATGTTTATCGATGACGTCACCGAGCAGATATTACTGGAAAAATATATTATCTTCTCAGAAAAACTGGTGGCCCGGGGCGAAATGGCCGCCCGCGTTGCTCATAAGCTGAACAACTTCCTGACGGTTATCGCCAACAATATCGAGTTGCTCAAAATGAGTCTGGAGCGTCAGAAATACGACAAGGCGGCTTTTAATGCCAACACGGTCCTTGACCAGGTTTTTAAAATAAAAGACTTCCTGGAAACAATCGTGGAAACACCCAGAGTCGAGCCCGGCTATATCAGTTTCAGCCTCAACCGCCTAATAAACGACATGCTTTTTTCCTTAAATAACGAGTTGAATTTCAAAACCATCCTTTTCACCCTCGAACTGGCGGATAATTTACCCAATATTGAAATCAACGTCGAACAGATACAGCAGGTCCTGCTCAACCTGCTGCATAATGCCGCCGAGGCAGTCGATGAAAAAGCCCTTACCTGCAAAGAAATCGATTACCAGCGGCGAATCCGTATCGCTACAAGCTACAACGGTGCCCTTGAAAAAGTTACCCTGGCCATAACCGACAACGGCCCGGGCATCAAGAAAAAAAATCTCGGTAAGATATTCAATCTTCACTTTACCACGAAAAAGAATCATCACGGGCTGGGCTTGTACAACAGCCGGACGATTATTGAACAGCACCGGGGCCGACTCATGGTTGATTCCTCCCCGGGCAAAGGCACGACCATGACGGTAATTCTTCCCCGTTTTCAACCTAAGAATATCCCGGAAAACCTGCCGGACCTGTAAGCGACCCTAACTTCGCAACGTTTCAATCAGTTTTTTGTTATAAAAAGCTACCAGCTTTTCACGCCGGAGTACACCTTTCACGCGCTCCGGCTGACCGGCGGCGACCACCGGGATCAGGCCGAAATCATGCAGGCCGAAAATCTCGTAAGCTTTTTCCAGCGTATCGCAATCATGGATAATCACCGTCCCCGGCTCCACCAAATCCTGGGCAATGACCAGGTAGTCAAGTTCATGCCGGCTTAAAAAATTGCGTATATCCTGGAAAGAAATAACGCCCTGCAGTTTTCCGGCAAGGTCATTGACGATAAAATAAGCTTCTTTGGAATTCGAGATGATATTAAAAATCTCCACCAAAGTGGTATTGGTTTTAATTGTTTCAAATTCATCCGACATTACCTCTGATACCTTATGGGAACGAAGGACATTGACATCCTTGCCGCTCCGGATATCGATACCCCGCTTGAAAAGTTTAACGGTGTATATGGAATGCGGAAAAAGTCGCCGGGCTACCAGGGTGGAAAAGACGACGGTGACCATCAGGGGCAGGATAATGCGATAGTCGAGCGTCATTTCGTAGATGATAAAAATAGCGGTGATGGGGGCATGGGTGGTCCCGGCCACCATTGCCGCCATCCCTACCAGGGCGTAAGCGCCCGGGGTGGCGGTGATTTCCGGGAACAGGTAATTTATCAGGACGCCGAAAGTACCTCCGGAGACGGCGCCCATGAACAACGAAGGGGCAAAGATGCCCCCCGAATTTCCCGACCCCAGAGTTAACGAGGTCGCCAGCATTTTTAAAAATATCAGCACGGCCATAAGAAAAAGACTCATATCCCCCAGCAGGGTCAAAGTTATCGTCTGGTAGCCGTCGGCCAGAATTTGAGGAAAGAAAATGGCGATGCAACCTAAAAGCAAGCCGCCGAGAGCGGGCTTTAACCAGTTGCGGAGATTCAGACGGTCGAAATAATCTTCGAAGGTATCCAGACTGCGGGTAAATGATACGGCGACTACCCCGATGACAAAACCCATAATGATATAAAGCGGAATTTCCCAGGCCGAGACCAGGGAATAACTGGGTACTTCGAAAGCCGGATTATTACCCAGGAAAGCCCTCGTGACGACCGAAGCCACTACCGAGGAGAGAAGAACCGGGGCAAAGGTACGGATGGCAAAATCACCGAGGATAATCTCCATGGCAAAAAGCACCCCCGCCAGCGGAGCGTTAAAAACAGCCGCAATACCGGCCGCGGAACCGCACCCCACCAGAATCCGGACCCGGTCGCCGGACATGCGGAACATCTGCCCGATAGTCGACCCGATTGCCGAGCCGATTTGAATAATCGGCCCCTCACGTCCGGCGGAACCTCCCGACCCGATACAGATAGCCGAGGCAACCGCTTTGGCCGCAGCCACCCGGGGGCGGATAATCCCCCCCAGACGGGCTACGGCATTCATTACCTCCGGAACACCGTGACCTTTGGCTTCACGGGCGAATTTATAGACAATCGGACCCACCAGAAGACCCCCGAGCAAGGGTATCAGAGGAAGATAAAACTTGTAACCCCGGGGTTGCCCCTGACCGAAAGCCTGGGTCAGTACCTGGTCGGTAAGCCCGAAAAAAACATGGTTGAAATATTCTATCAGCGCTCGAAATCCCAGGGCACCAAAACCGGTCGCGATACCCACAAAAACAGACAGAAAAATAAGTGAGTTCGTCTCCGACAGTTTCAGTCGTTCGAATATCAGGCTGATGGTTTTAATTCTCATAACTTGAGGCAATTTACTGATTTTATCACTCCTGACAACAGTAAAAATGTCCGCCTGGTGATAGACATTAGAAAATAGAATGAATGAGCTTGACTTATCGGAAGTTTTATATACTTTAGTGAAAATTTATTTTATACTTCTGAGAGAAAGCGAGTATGAGGATCGGAAGATGCGTATAAATGCTGATGCTGTTATAATCGGAGGCGGGATAATCGGTGTCGCCACGGCTTTTTATCTGGCCCGGGAAAAATACGGCAACATCGTCCTTTTGGAGAAAGAAACCTTTCTCGGCTCTGGTTCGACCTCCAAGGCGGCCGGTGGAATTCGCGCTCAGTTCGCCACCAGAACCAATATCCAGATGTCGATGCTTTCGGAAAAAATCTTTGCTAATTTTAAAGAAGAAACCGGTTTTGATGCCCTTTACACCCAGTGCGGTTACATGTTTTTGCTATCAGAAGATAAGGATATCGATGAATTTAAAAAAAGTTATCAACTTCAGAAATCGCTCGGCTTACCGGTGGAACTGCTAAAACCTGATGATATTAAGAAGTATGCTCCGATAGTTCGAACCGACGACATCAAGCTGGCGACTTTCTGCCGTGATGACGGCATCGGCGATCCCAGTGAATTTTTAGCCGGGTACGAAAAAGCCGCCCGGAAACTGGGCGTGGAAATAAATATTGAAACCGAAGTAACGGGTTTCAACACCCGTGAGGACAAAATTACCGGCGTCAAAACCAACAAGGGTGAGATTAAATGCCCCCTGGTAATCAACTGCACCGGCGCCTGGACGAAATTAATCGGCCGGATGGTGGGTGTCAACGTCAGAGTGGAGCCGGTCCGGCGCCAGTGTGTCACTACCGGGGAACTGGACTTTATCAATCCCGAATTTCCCATGGTGGTCGATGTCAAATCCGGCTTGTACACCCATCGCGAATCAAAGGGTTTGCTTTTGGGCTGGGCGGATAAAAATGTCAAACCGTCGTTTGATATCTCCATCGACCCCGATTATACCGATAATATCCTGGAACGCGCCTTAGACCGGATACCCCGTCTGGAAACTGCTGAGATTGCCAATCAGTGGGCCGGGCTTTATGAAACCACACCCGACCACCGGGCCATTATCGGTTGGGAAAAAGCAGTCGCGGGTCTCTTTCACATTACCGGTTTTTCGGGACACGGTTTCATGCATGCCCCCGCCGCCGGGCTGGTAACGACCGATATTTTAACCGGCCGAGAGCCGCGGATTGACATCTCCGACCTGGAACCGCAACGTTTCGCCGAAGGAGTCGTGACCGAAGAAACAAACGTTATCTGAAAATGCCTTTATAATATTATCCTACGGCGGTTATTGACCGCCGTTTTTTTACTTTATAAATTACAAACAGGTTATATAATGTAAAAAAGGAGTCACCCGTGAAAAAAACCGTTTTGATAATATGGCTTTGCCTGACGTTTATTTCCTGCGGCAAATCGGACGAACAGACATCTTTGAAAAACGAGGAAGCCGTCCCGTTCAGAGATATTACTTTGGAAATTAACATCCTGACCTCCGATTCTCTCCGGCTGAGCGGCCGGCTTATTCCTTCTCCGGATACGGGCCGGGCGCCGCTTTTCGTGCTGTTACCCATGCTGGGACATACGCACGAGAGTTATCAGCCCTTTATAGATTCGCTGAAAAACATTTTCGCCGTCGATTCCAACCTGACCGGCGCAAAATTCCCCCACCTTTTGAGCCTTGACCTGCGCGGTCACGGTCAATCTATTCTCAAGGGTGACGATACTCTGCATTTCGAAACCATGTCCGTTGCCGACTATCAACAGATACCGCAGGATGTTGTCGAACTGCTGACCACAATTATGAACAATTACCGCGACCGGATCGATACCTCCCGGATAGCCCTGATAGGCGCTTCTATCGGTGCCAATGCCGCTCTCATATCGACCTTGAAACTCCCCTTCGTAAGTAAAATCGTTATGCTTTCGCCCGGAAACAACTATCATTCCCTGGTACCGGATGAGGCTTTTACGAATTTCGAGGGAAAGATTTTCATGGCCACCAGCCGTGCCGACAAATACAGCTATGAAACTGTTCAACATCTGGCGGCTTTAAAAAACAAAAACTGGATTTTAAAAATTTATCCGCGCGACGGTCACGGCACCGACATTTTAAAATTCGATGTTGCCATGCGCGAAACTATTCTGTGGCTTTTTGAAAATCAGAAAAATTAAGGACGAAGATTCAGTCCGCCTCTTCGTCACTCAGGTCTATCATATCGGTGTCATCGGCGTATTTAATCGTCCGGGCCGATGACAAGCGCAGTAATTTTTGCGTGACATCTTTTATTTTAAGGGCTGAGATTTCGATAATCTTCAACTTATTGCGCAGATTTTCATCCAGGGTTTCCTGATTCAAAAGCATCAACTGGACATTGCCCAGTATGGCGGTCAAGGGGTTATTAACCTCGTGATTGATGGTCACCGCCACCTCGATTATCGCCTTGAGTCTTTCCTGGTCGATAATATCCCGGCCGCTTACAGCTTCACTGGCGGCCTGGCCGGCAATAACATTAAGAGCGATAGCGGCGCTTAAAGCTTCCAGAAAAACATCCTCCCCGACCAGTTTCTTATCACCTTCTTGAATCCCGGTGACGGCTCCAAAAATCTTTTGGTGGTGATAGAGCGGAAGCGAGAAAGAATGATACGGTTTTTCCCCTCCAAAAGACAGGTAGGCGGAGAGAAGGCGATGTTCGCGGCGCAAAGAGGAAAACAGGTTCTTTTCCATCGCGTCCAGATTATCCCGGCTGACCTCCGAGACGGCATATGAGACGGCGATATTAATATTCATTTTGTCGTCCCATAAATAAACCGCCGCTCCCTGCAAACCCACAACCCGGGCGGCCTGCTCAAGTGACAAACGGATGGCCGACTGAAGTTCCTCGCCCCTGACACCGGCCAGGGCCAGTTGCCTTAATATCTCGTATCTGTCGGAATTTCTATCTTCCATAGTATCTATAGCGTCTCCGAAGACAATCCGAGCAAAAGTGATGCTTTAAAACCAAAAAAATAAATGGCTGCAGTATTAATGGAACTTTCTAAAAATACTGTAAAATCAAGCATTTATCCAGTTTTTTTTCTGTCCAAAATATGAACAGGCCGTATCAGCCGGAAACAGATGCATTCCGCTTCATAAAAAGTACTATCAGGAATACTATAAGATATTGACTTTTTTTCAGATATAAGATAACTTAAACGTTTTTTAAAGTCCTAAAAATGGGAGGTTGGAGTCGGCGATGTTGGAAGCAATGATTCACGACAAGTGCGGTGTTTTTGGTATTTTCGGGAATAAAAAAGCAGCGGAGCTGACCTACCTTGGTCTCTATGCCCTCCAGCACCGCGGGCAGGAATCATCCGATATTGTTACCTCACATAACGGTAAAATAAATCTTCACAAAGGCATGGGCCAGGTGTCCGAGGTTTTTTCCAACCCGCGAGTAATGACCCGGCTGGTCGGTGATATCGCCATCGGTCATACCCGTTACAGCACCACCGGAGCTTCGTCGCTTATAAACATTCAACCCTTCGTCATCACCAACCGTCTGCAAAAGCTGGCTATTGCCCATAACGGCAATTTGACCAATTCCATCGAACTGCACCAGCGTCTTGATTCCAAAGGCTCCATTTTCCAGACAACTTCCGACACGGAAATTATTTTACACCTGACAGCAGTATCGATCCAAAAAACCCGTTTTGAGCGCGTCTGTGATGCGCTGACTAAAATCCGGGGTGCTTTTTCACTGTTGTTTTTAACCGAGAATTCCATCATTGCCGCCCGTGACCCCTATGGTTTCCGTCCTCTGGTGCTGGGTCAGTTTAAAAATGCCTACGTAATCGCTTCGGAAACCTGCGCTTTCGACCTGATTGGGGCGAAATATATCCGCGAGGTAGAACCCGGTGAAGTCCTGGAGATTACCCGTAGAGGTCTGAAATCGACCTTTCCCTTCAAAAAGACCAAACATGCTTTCTGCATTTTTGAATACATTTATTTTGCCCGCCCGGATTCCAAAATATTCGGCGAGAATGTCGACAAGGTTCGCCGTCGCCTGGGACGTCTTCTCGCCCGGGAACATCCCACCGAAGCCGATATTGTCATCGGTATTCCGGATTCGGCTAACACCGCCACCCTGGGGTATTCCGAGGAGTCGGGCATTCGTTTTGAAATCGGTCTCATCCGGAACCATTATGTCGGACGGACATTCATCGACCCGCACCAGAAAATCCGTGACCTCGACGTTAAAGTCAAATTCAACCCGGTCAGAGGGGTTTTGAAGGACAAGCGGGTGATTGTCGTTGATGATTCCATCGTCCGCGGCACTACTTCCAAAAAACTGGTCAAAATCATCCGTGATGCCGGGGCTAAAGAGATTCATTTCCGGGTTTCGTCGCCGCCCATTATTTCCCCCTGTTTTTTCGGGATTGATATGCCCACGAAAAAAGAACTGATCGGGGCTAATATGTCGGTTAAGGAAATCGAGAAATTCATCGAGGCTGATTCCCTGGGCTACCTGTCGCTGGAAGGTATGCTCAATATGCCCTCCCTGCCCGATACTACTTTCTGCGCCGGATGTTTTTCCGGTAAATATCCCATGAAAGTACCTGAAATCAACGGCAGTAAATTAAAGCTCGGCAGCGATTAAAAAGAAAATGGTCTTATAGGGTAAAAAGGCTCGTCATCGCCCTTTTATAAATTTCCCTTATTACAGGAAGGCAAACAGGGCGGCCTGGGAAAGTTCCAGCAGTTTCTGGGGAAAGAAACCCAGGCCCAGTGTCCCGACCGCGGTAATTATCAGCACCAAAAAGATTGACGGCACCAGTTTAACCACCGCCGGTTGTCCCTCGTACGGGTCCATATAGCTGGTTTTAATAACACGCAGGTAATAGTAAACCGAAACGAATGAATTCATCACACCGATAACCGCCAGCCAGATATAACCGGCTTTGACCGCCGCCGAGAAAAGATAAAATTTGCCGAAGAATCCTACTGTCGGCGGGAATCCTGCCAGGGCAAACATGAATAAAGCGAGGACAGCGGAAAGGTACGGGGTGGCTTTACCGATACCGGCCAGCTCGACGAAATCCGATTTACAGCCGGAGCGGGTTTCAAGAATCGTCACGACGGCAAAAGCCCCGATGTTGAAAAAAGTGTAAGCCACCAGGTAAAACATGGCGGCGGAAATGGCTTCCGAGCCACCCACCACCAGCGCTATCATAATATAACCGGCATGCGCAATCGATGAATAAGCCAGCATCCGTTTGACATTATCCTGGCGGAGAGCCATAATGTTGCCCACTGTCATGGTCAAAACCGCCAGTACCCAGAAAATATCGGCAAGAAGCTCTATCCTTTCGAAACCGTAAAGGAAGATCCGCAGCATCACCGCAAAACCCGCGGCTTTGGGAGCCACCGAGAAAAAGCCGGTTACCGGTGTCGGAGCTCCCTGATAAACATCGGGTACCCAGGTATGGAACGGGACGATGGCGACCTTAAAACCAAAACCGACCAGTATCAAAGCCGTCCCGGCGTAGAGATAAATTCTATAATTGGCGACGATATAGCTGAAATCGGCAACAATCCTTCGGAAATCAGTGGTTTCCGCAGCCCCGTAAATAAAAGCAATACCCATCAGTAGAAAAGCCGAGGCAAAAGCCCCCATGATAAAATATTTTATTCCGGCTTCATTCGACTCCAGCGAGCGGCGGTTGAAGGCGGCCATTACATAAAGCGGAATCGACATGATTTCCAATCCCAGGAACATCACCACCAGGTCGACGGTATTGGCCATAACCATCATGCCAATAACGGAAAACAACAACAGGGCGTAAAATTCCGGTTTGTCAATACCCTTAATTACAAAGAAACGGCGGGCAATTAACAACGATAAAAATGAAGCCAGCAAAAATATCAATTTGAACATGACGCCGAAACTGTCACAGGTAACCAGACCCGCAAACCCGGAACCTGAATAGTGCCACTGACCGACCGCCAGGTAGAAAGAAAGAATGAACGCCAGGGCGGCAATTACCGGCGCCAGAAAAACCATTTTTCTCAAGGGAATGAAAAGCAGTATCAGAGCAGCCGCCGCCAGAAGCACCAATTCCGGAGCTACCAGACTCAAATCAATCGATAATATCGAAACATAATCCGTCATATAAATCCGCTTAACGACGACCGTCGTTGTTAAAAACCTCACCCCCCGCCAAAACCCTTGGTTACCCGGTCACCCTGAACAATAACCGGGACTATTCTCTCCCCGCCCGTGAGTTTGAGTACTTCGGGAATATACCCGGGCTGGTCGGTAACATTAATTTCCTTAAAAGATATGCCCCGGTCGGATAAATCTTTTTTGGCGGCGGAACAATACGGACAACCGGTTTTGGTATAAATTATGACATCAGGCATTTATTCACTACCTCGCTCATCAAAAACAACTTCTTTTACAGAGGACTCATCGGTAAATGTCATCTTATTATTTTCAGTGACGTCACCGTTTGCCGCCAGGCGAATCCGGTCAATCCTGACCAGGATCTGTTTAACCGCGGGTTCGATTCTGTCAAATAATGGTTTAGGATAAATACCAATCCAGAAAATAAGGAGTACCAGCGGTACCAGGATGAGTTTTTCCCGCGCCGTCAAGTCGGGCAGGTTTTCATTTTCCGGTCGGGTCACTTTACCGAAAATCACCCGCTGATACATCCAGAGCATATAACAGGCGGCCAGGACCACACCACTGGTGGCAAATACCGCCAGCGTAATGTTCTCCTTGAAGGTGCCCAGGAGAATCAAAAATTCACCCACAAAGCCGTTGGTGAACGGCAGGCCGATTGAGGACAGAACCACAATCATGAAGAAGGTTGAAAAGGCCGGCATAACCTTGGCCAGACCGCCAAAATCATCAATCAGGCGGGTATGGCGACGTTCGTATATCATGCCGACAATCAGGAACAACGCCCCGGTGGAGATACCGTGATTTATCATCTGTATCACCGAACCCTCCAGACCTTCGACATTCAGGGCAAACATTCCCAGCATGACAAAACCCATATGGGATACGGAAGAAAAAGCCACCAGCGACTTGACATCTTTCTGCACCATCGATACCAGGGCGCCATAGATAATGGCAATCACCGCCAGGATACAGATATAGGGCAGGTAAGCCAGGGTGGCCTGGGGAAAGAGCGGCAGACATATCCGGACAAAACCGTAAGTGCCCATTTTCAAAAGAACGCCCGCCAGAATAACCGAACCGGCGGTAGGCGCCTGAACATGGGCATCGGGAAGCCAGGTATGGAAAGGAAAAAGCGGCACCTTAATGGCGAAAGCCAGGGCAAAAGCCCCGAATAGCCACAACTGGGGCCGGAAAGCCAGAGGCATATCCATTATTTTGAACAAATCAAAAGAATATTCACCGGAAAAACGGGCGTATTCAAAGTAGATATAAAGCAGCGCCACCAGCATCAGCAGCGACCCGAACATGGTAAAAAGCACGAACTTAATGGCGGCGTATATCTTTCGTGGTCCCCCCCAGACACCGATGATAAAATACATGGGGATCAGCATGACCTCCCAGAAAACATAAAACAGGAAAAGGTCCAGGGCACAGAAAACGCCGATCATACCGGTTGATAAAAAGAGCATCGAGATATAGTAACCTTTAACATTGACCGTGATGGCGTTCCAGGACGAAAGGATACAAAGCACGGTCAGAACCGTGGTCAGGACAATCAGCAACAGCGAGATACCGTCGATGCCGAGATGATAATTTATACCCAATGAGACAATCCAGGCTTCGTTGATTTCAAACTGCATGCCGTTACCCAGCGTATCGAACATGTAGTAGATGCCGAAAGAAATAAGCATGGTCAGGAAGGCGATAATAAGGCTCACGCCTTTGATGGTGTCCTGGTATTTCGCGGGGATAAACAGCATTAGCACCACCCCGACCAGCGGGAAAAAGATAACCAATGTCAACCAGTCAATAACCATATCTTATCCAAACACAAAGTAAGCAATTACAAGCAGGACTCCGGTTACAAAGAGAGTGGCATAACGGCGCACCTGTCCGGACTGCATATGCCTTAAAACTTCAGCCATATCCCGGGCAATCGTCGCCAGGCCGTTGGCGAGACCGTCGATTAAAACCACATCCACCACCTTCCACAGGAAAATAGAACCATAGACAACGGGTCGCACGATGACCGCCCCGTAGATTTCATCCACGTAATATTTATTCACCAGCAGTTTATTGAGACCGGATAATTTTTCTCGGAGCGCCGTAGCGGCTTGAATATTTTTCTGATAATAGTAGCGGGCGGCATAAATGGCCGCCAGTACCAGCCCGACCGAGAGAACCATAAGCAGTATTTCCATACCGGTATCGCTGCCGCCGGAAGCCAGCAGGGGACCTTCACTAGCGTTGTAACCAGGTGTCATAACCGGTTCCATCCAGTGTTCAAAATAATTGGTGACTCCGAAAAGATGAGGCATACCGACCCAGCCGCCTACCACCGATAAAACCGCCAGAATCACCAGAGGTACGGTCATGGTCCGGGGCGATTCATGCAGATGATGCCGGGTTTTATCGTCCATGCGTTCCTGACCATGGAAAGTCAGATATATCAGGCGAAACATGTAGAAAGCGGTCAAACCGGCCGTCACGAAACCGATTACCCACAGAAACGGATGGCCGTAATGGGAAGAAAACGATTTCCACAAAATTTCATCTTTCGAGAAAAATCCCGAAAAACCGGGGATTCCGGCAATGGCCAGGGTAGCGACCAGCATGGTCGGATAGGTGATGGGCAGATATTTTTTCAAACCGCCCATTTTACGCATATTCTGTTCGGCGGACATGGCATGAATGACCGATCCGGCGCCTAAAAACAGCAGGGCTTTGAAGAAGGCATGAGTCATCAGGTGGAAAATCCCGGCGGCGAAGGAAGCCACCCCGCAGGCCAGGAACATGTAACCCAGCTGACTGACCGTGGAATAAGCCAGGACTCTCTTGATGTCATTTTGGGCCAGACCGATAGTAGCGGCAAAGAAAGCCGTGGCGGCGCCAATGACGGCCACGACCATAAGAGCATCAGGCGCCATCAGGTACAAATCATGGGTGCGGGCAATCATATATACTCCGGCCGTGACCATCGTCGCAGCATGTATCAATGCCGACACCGGAGTGGGACCTTCCATGGCATCCGGCAACCAGACATAAAGCGGAATCTGGGCAGATTTACCGATGGCGCCCACAAACAGCAAGATACAGGCCGCAGTGATCAGTCCCCCGCCGGCGGTGAAAACCAGCGGTGCGGTTTTCATGACGGTGTCGAAATGCAGCGACCCGACCTGCCAGAATATTAAAAACATCCCCAATAGAAAACCGAAATCACCAATACGGTTGACAATAAAAGCTTTTTTGCCGGCATCCGAGGCTGATTTCTTCTCGAACCAGAAACCTATCAATAGATATGAGCACAGCCCCACCCCTTCCCAGCCGACGAACATCAGAAGAAAATTATTGGCCAGCACCAGGGTAAGCATGGAGAAAGTAAACAGGTTTAAAAAGGCAAAATAGCGGCCGTACCCGGGGTCGGAATGCATATAACCAACCGAATAAACATGAATCAGAAAACCAACCCCACTGACCACCAGGATCATAACGGCTGACAGGGGGTCAAGCAGAAAAGCGACATCAACCTGGAAAGAACCGGCCGGTATCCATGAAAAGAGCACCTGTTCGATAAATCTTGCTTCCGCAGGCAGGCTTTTTAAAGCGAAAAACAGAAAGACAGACAGGATGAACGAGACGCCGACCGTTAAACACCCGACAAGCGATATAAGCGGTCGGGGAACGCGACCAATGAGAAGCCCGTTAAAGATAAAGCCCAGAAGGGGTATCAGCGGCACTAAAAAGATGTAATCAAACATCGGTTCCCTACCATTTCATAATACTAAAGCGGTCGATATTAATGGTTTCCCGATTGCGGAAAATCAGGACAATCATCGCCAGGCCGACAGCGGCTTCGGCGGCCGCCACCGTCAGCACCAGAAAAACGAAAACATGGCCGTCAAGGACATTCATCCCTCTTGAAAAAGCTATCAACGCCAGGTTGGCGGCATTTAACATCAATTCAATGGACATAAAAATGACAATAACATTACGCGTTATCAGAACACCGATAGTACCAATGCCAAAAAGCACCGCGGCCAGAATCAGATATGCCGAAATGGGTACCATAATAACTTCTAAATCTCCACCTTTTTCCGGTCATCAGGCATATTACCTGACCCGGCCGGGGTTTCGTAACTCTTTTCCCGCTTGGATACCACGACCGCACCCACGATAGCCACCAGCAACAGCACGCCGGTCAATTCAAAGGGATAGAGATAATTAGTAAAAAGAATGCGGGCGACCGCAGCCACCGAACCGAAATCATCAGCCGCCAGCGTCATGATACCGACCGTGCCGGTATCGAAACCAATCCCCCGGATAATGAACACCAGTTCCACCACCAGGAGTATGGACACCAGGTACTTGGTGATACGGCTTACCGGGCTGGGTTTATCTCCCAGATCCTGGTTGCCGCGTAAATTAAGCAGCATGACGACAAACAGGAAGAGCACCATAATCGCCCCGGCATAGACAATAATCAAGACAGCACTCAGGAAAAGAGCGCTCAGTTGAATATAAAGCACCGCCTGGGCCAGCAGTGACAGGATCAGGTATAAAACCGACGCCACCGTATTGCGCTGCGATATCATCATCGTGGCGCTGAAAACGGCTACCACCGCCGAAACCAGGAAAACTATGGTATCAAGGTTCATTTGGTATCCTCAACTCCATAAACGCGCCGTACCCGGCGAATAATCCTTTTGAAGGGATTATCCTTACGCGGGTGGGGGACCAGCATTTCATCTTTCGTATAAATGAATGAATTCCGGTCATAATTCGAGAATTCGTATTCCTGACCCAGGAAAATGGCTTCTTCCGGACAAGCCTCTTCGCAGAAACCGCAAAAGATACAACGGAGCAGATTTATTTCATAAATCTTCGCCCGCCGTTCGCCGTTTTCATTTTCCTCCGGTTCCATATAGATGGCATCGGCCGGGCAGGCGGCGGCACATAAACCGCAACAGACGCAACGCTCGGTTCCATCGTCGTAACGCTCCAGATAATGTTTCCCACGATACCGTGGCGCCATCGGTTTTTTCTTGCGGGGATAATCCAGCGTCACCGGTTTTTTGAAAATATATTTCAAGGTTACCAGGAAACCAAGCGGCGTTTTAAATACCGCTCGTCCGATGGCTTTTAAAATATCTTTCATGAATTATCCTCTTAACCTCCAAAGAGCACATCTCCCAGCCATAATACCCATAAACCTGTAAGCAGGGTATTAAAAAGAGCCAGGGGGAATAAAACTTTCCAACCGAAATTCATCAACTGGTCGTAGCGAAAACGCGGTAACGTAGCCCGAAGCCATATATAGAAGAACATGAAACAGAAGACCTTAATCAAGAACCAGATGACCGGGGGCAAAAGTGGCCCCTGCCAGCCGCCGAAAAACAAGGTCGTCGCCACCGCCGAGACAGCCAGCATATTACCGTATTCGCCTATGAAAAATTGGGCGAATCGCATCGAGGAATATTCCGTATGGTAACCCCCGACCAGTTCCGACTCGGCTTCAGGCAGGTCAAAAGGCGAACGATTCGTTTCCGCCACCGCACAGGTGATATAAAGCAAAAATCCCAGCGGTTGTTTCCAGATAAACCAGCTGCCAATCGAAGATTGCTGTTCGACCAGTTCCACCATGGAAAGGGTATTGGCGATTATTATGACACCGACAATCGATAAACCGTAACTCAACTCGTAGGAAATCATCTGGGCCGAGGCACGCAGTCCGCCCAGAAGAGAATATTTCGAACCGGCCGACCAGCCGCCCAGGAGAATACCATATACACCCAGCGAGGTAATGGCAAAGACAAATAAAATCCCGATATTCAAATCCGAGATAACACCGGTTATTTCATAGCCGAAAAGAGTAAAATTACTGGAGAACGGTACTACGGCAAATGTCAGCATGGCCGGGACGAAAGAAATCATCGGCGCCAGGGTATAAGTCAGTCGTTCCACATTGTCGGGAACGACATCCTCCTTAAAAATCAGCTTGACAGCATCGGCTATGGGCTGCAACAAACCATAGGGACCGGCATAATTCGGGCCGATCCGGTTCTGCATAAAAGCCAGCACCTTGCGTTCCATGTAAGTAGCGTAAGCACAGCCGGTCAACAAAACCACCACCACGACAATGACTTTGATGCTCGATATTAAAATAACTTCCAGCATATTCTCATTCAGCCACTTTACTAATTCTCACCCAGTCAATTCGTCTTTTCCGCATTAAAAGCGAAGTTACGGGATGGGAGGTAAAATTACGCGGTACCAGCACCACCTGGTTATCCAGATGTTCCGAAATTTTCAACGGCACAATTATTTTTCCTATGGGTGATTCCAGCCTTACGGAATCGCCCTCATTGAGATTATAGGCGCGAGCCTGTTCTTCCGCCATTTCAATATAGGCTTCTCCGCAGAAATTAACAAGCGAGTTGGCTTTTTCGGTCAGATGCCCGCAGTGATGCGGATCATCACAAAGAAATAAAGCCAAGGGATAATCTTTTTCAATTTCAATTTCTGCGGTTTTAACTTCAACAAAGCCATCCGGCCATGGCAGGGTAGTATCGACCTTGAGCAACCGGTCGATTTCACTCTCCCTTTCTTCCGTTGAGGAAAACAGTTTTTTTTCAAATTTATCAGCAATCATCTCAAGAATTTCATAACCGGGATAAGCCTCGAAACGGGGTTTAAGCGCCTGTTCAGCGTGTTGCCGACATCCTTCCAGATTGATATAATCGCCGGCATACTCAGCCCAGCCGGCCAGTGGCAGGACTACATCGGCCAGGGCGGTAGTTTCCGTCTCATATAAATCACACACTACCAGGAAATCAAGTTTCTCGAGACTTTCTTTGACAAATTCCCGGTCGGGATAAAGCATTACCGGGTTGGCGCCCATGATGATAAAACCGTTTATTTCCTCCTTTTTCATATGCACCAGCATAGTGTCGGTATTGTAAGCTTCCGTATCGGGCAAACCACTCCAGATTTTTTCCAGTTCTTTTTTCAAAGCCGGTACCGGTTCAGGGGAAATGCCCAGTTTGACGGCGCCCATGCTGTTGGCATAGCGGGCCAGTACAGCGATCTGACCTTTCCTGTTTAAACCGAATAAACGGTTCAAATTACATAATGCCGAAGCAATAATTTCGCGGTCCCGGCAACGGGTTAAAAGTTCCCCGGCGATAAAAGTGACTTTCTTCCCTTCGGCCAGAGCCCGGGCCATTATTTTTATGGTTTCGGGCGCCACACCGCACTGCTCTGCGGCATCTTTTAAAGAAGAAGGTTTTATTTTCTTTTTTAAATCCGCTCTGTCGGGACAGGCAACCAGGTTTTCTTCAAGGGCGGCCAGGCATACGGCATTTATAAAAATCTCATCGGTGCCGACTTTATAAACCATTTCCAGTTCCGCTACGTCAGCAGTTTTCACGGCATAGGGATTAGCTACGAAAATTCGAGCTTTCTTAAAATTAAAAGCTTTACGTACTCTCAGATATTCGTTCTGATGTTCCCTCAGCAAATCAGTGGCGAACGTAACGATGACATCGGAATCATCGATCCCGGCGATTTTAAACGGCTGGGAAGCCAGGATAGAATAATTATTGGCAGTATCCTTCGGTAACATGCGATAGTCCTGGCGATAGTCCAGCTTGTTCGAATTAAAAGTCCGGCGGAGAAACTTGGCAAAACTGTACAAAGAAGCATTATCAAGACTGGGTGAAGCCAGGCCGCCGATACACACCCCGCCTTTTTTATCTTTGATTTCATTCAAACGCTTTTTAATAACTTCCAGAGCCTCTTCCCAGGTAGCCGGAACCTGTTTGCCTTCCTTTTTTATAAGAGGTTTTATCAAGCGTTCATCGGATGTAATAACCTGGTAGCTGTAACGGGTGATATCCGCTAACCAGCCGTCGTCAATATCATCGTTACGGCGCGACGTCACCCTGTAAATCTTATTCTTGTGGTCTTCCTTGTAGAAAAGGATATTGGTCCCGGAACTGGAGAAATTGCATATCGAGGGGGTGGTTTTGGTAAGCCAGACCCGGATTTTATAGCGCCAGTCGGTATTGGTCAGGGCGCCGACGGGACATATTTCCACCAGGTTGCCGGAGAAGGGATTAGCCACCTGCCGGCCGGGGGCGGCATTGATTTCGGTTATATTCCCCCGTTCATAGGCGCCGAGGTCATATTCGCCGAAGGCTTCCTTGTTGGCCCGGACACACTTATAACATAAAATACAGCGGTTGCGGTTCAGAATGATTTCCGGGCCGATGCGTTTGTCATCGAAGGTGGTAGTCATATCGTCATCGACAAACCGGTACTTCTGAAATGCAAAACGGCTGTCGTCAAGACCATGAGCAAAGGTCAGATTCTGAAGGTCACATTCACCACCTTTATCACAGGTCGGGCAATCAAGCGGATGGTTCAAAAGAATAAACTCCAGAACCGCCCGGCGGCCATTTTTGACCTGGTCGGTATTAGTATGGACCACCATTCCATCCATCGCCACCGTAGCACAGGACACCTGTAATTTGGGAAATTTTTCTATCTCGACATAACAAATACGACAGGCGCCGACCGGCTTCAACTTGGGATGCCAGCAAAAGGTCGGGATATTTATACCGATACTGCGGGCCGCTTCAAGAACAGTGTAACCCCGAGGGACCGTTACCGTTAGTCCGTCAATAGTCAGGGTAACTGTAGCCTGCCCGCCGGTTTCTGGATTTTGCTTATCAGCCAATTTCTATCTCACCTGAACTCGAAGTTTGTCTTAACCATGCACTTTTTATTATCAATATGAAATTGCCATTCATCCCGCCAGTGTTTGATGGCTGACTGGATGGGCATCACGGCGGCATCGCCCAAAGGACAGATTGTCCGCCCAAGAATATTGCCGCACACATCTTCAATCAATTCGATATCCCCCGGTTTGCCGCCGCCGGCTTCGATCCGGCCGATAATCTGTTCCAGCCAGCCGGTGCCTTCCCGGCAGGGCGTGCATTTACCGCAGGATTCATGGCGGTAAAAATGAATCAGTTTTAAAATAACCCAGACGATACAGGTATCTTCATGGAAAACAATAACCGCCCCGGAACCAAGCATGGAGCCGGCCTGCGCCAACGACTCGTAGTCGAGATTGACATCAAGCATATCGGCTTTCAAAAAAGGCGTTGAGGAACCGCCGGGGATAACACCCTTAATCTTTTTATCCCCCAGAATACCACCGCCGTAAGCCGGGTCGTAAATCAGTTTCTTCAGGTTAAAACCCAGCTCGACCTCGTAATTACCCGGTCTTTTGACATGACCGGACAGGCTGAAAATCTTGGTGCCCGAGGATTTTTCCGTCCCCAGCGTCCGGTACCAATCCGCACCGCGGTTGATAATATGCGGAACTGAGGCCAGGGTTTCGACATTGTTGACGATGGTCGGACAGGCATAGAGGCCTTCGATTGCCGGGAAGGGCGGGCGAATCCGCGACATCCCGCGCTCACCCTCCAGCGAGTTCAAAAGGGCGGTTTCTTCACCGCAGATATAAGCTCCCCCGCCGGAATGAACAACCATATCGAGGTCGTAGCCGGTACCGTAAATATTCTTACCCAAATGTTTATGGGCATAAGCTTCTTTGACCGCCGTTTCCAGGCGTATGATGCTGTGGTTAAATTCACCGCGTATATAGATAAACATCCGGTGACACCCGATGGCGTAAGCGGCGATAGCCATCCCTTCGATAACCGCGTGCGGGTCGCGCTCCATCAGTACCCGGTCCTTGCAGGTTCCCGGTTCCGATTCATCGGCGTTACAGATAAGGTACCTCGGTTTGGGCGAATCCTTGGGGATAAAACTCCATTTCATACCGGTGGGAAACCCGGCACCGCCGCGGCCGCGCAAACCCGATTTCTTGACTTCCTCGACTATCTGGGCTGGTTGCATCGAGGTTAAAGCTTTTTTCCAGGCCTGATAACCGCCATGAGCCTCATAAGTCCCGATTTTAACCTGTTCGCTGTCTTCAACAAAACGGAACAAATGCAACTTTTCGTTTTTAACCGCTTCGGCGGCATTGGTGATGACGGGAGAATAAAACATCAGGCCTTCGCTCGCAATTCTTCAATAATCTTATCCACTTTTTCCCGGGTAAGGTTTTCATAATAATCCTGGTTAATCTGCATCATCGGTGCCGTGGCACAGGAACCCAGGCATTCCACCGTTACCAGGGTGAACAGGTTATCCCGGGTCGTTTCACCCTTTTTAATCTCCAGCTTCTGTTCCAGGTAACTTATCAGGCTGTCGGCTCCCAAAAGGGCACAGGAAATATTATGACACACCTGAATCAGGTATTTTCCTACCGGTTCCTTGGGAAACATGGTATAGAAAGTAGCCGCTTCGGCAATTTCCACACAGGGCACTTTAATGATATCAGCGATGTCTTTGTACACCTTATCGTTCAAATACCCGACCTGGTGGTAGGCGATAGTCAGCGCCGGCAAAATGGCGGATTTGCTTTGAGGGTAAAGGCCCACCCGTTCTTTGATTTTAGCGATGGCTTCATCATTGAGAATCATCGGTCAACTTCTCCCAGAACAATATCCACCGAGCCGATCGCGCAGACAACATCGGCCACCAGCCCGCCTTCGCACAACGCCGGCAGGCAGGCAATATTAACAAACGAAGGCGGTCTGACCCGAACGCGGCGGGGGTGATTAGTCCCGTCACCCGCGATATAAAAACCGAGCTCGCCCTTGGGCGCTTCAATAGCCTGGTACACGGCCCCGCAGGGAGCCTTGAAACCTTCCGTAATTATCTTGAAATGGAAAATCATCGACTCCATCTTATGCAGAACGTCTTCCTTGGGGGGCAATACCACTCCGGGGACATGCGCCCGGTAAGGACCTTCGGGCATGCCATCCAGAGCCTGCCGGGCGATTCTTAACGACTGGCGCATTTCCTCGAGACGGACCTTATACCTGTCATAAGCGTCGCCGTTCTCGCCCACGGGAATTTCAAAATCGAAATTCTCATAACCGCTGTACGGGTTGGCCTTGCGAATATCATGTTTGACACCGCTGCCTCGGAGCATGGGTCCGCTCAACGACCAGTTGACGGCATCCTCGGCGGAAATTACCGCCACGTTTTTGGTACGATTTATGAAAATCTGGTTTTCCGTCAACAGGGTTTCGTATTCCAGGATTTTTTCCGGAAGCACGTCAATGATATGCCTGACTTTTTTGTCGAAATCAACAGGCAGGTCATGAGACAAACCGCCGATACGAATATATGAAGTCATCATGCGCTGTCCGCCGCAGGCTTCGTAAATATCAAGAATCATCTCCCTTTCCCGAAAAGTGTATAAAACCGGGGACAGCGCGCCCAAATCCAGGACATGGGTTCCCAGCCAGACCAGGTGAGAATTTATCCGGGTTAATTCGGCCAGGCAGGCCCGAGCCCATTTGACTTTTTCCGGGACTTCAATTTCCATCAGTTTTTCCACCGCCAGGCAATAACCGAGATTGTTGGACATCGGCGCCAGGTAATCCATGCGGTCGGTCGCCGGGAGGGCTTTATAATAAAGTTTCGACTCCATCGTCTTCTCGATACCGGTATGAAGATAACCTATTACCGGTCGGGCTTTGACGACCGTTTCACCCTCGAGCTCCAGTTCTACCCGCAAGACCCCGTGGGTAGCCGGATGCTGGGGACCCATATTGAGCGTAATGTTTTTATGCTCAGCCATTACCTGATCACCTCGGGCGGATTGTCTTTATTCCAGCTGAACTGGGGCTGTTCCCAGGTCAGGGGGAAATCTTTGCGCAGCGGATGACCTTCCAGGTCATCGGGCGTTAAGATTTTGCTGAGGTTGGGATGACCGGTAAAGACAATACCCATCATGTCGTAAACTTCCCTCTCCAGCCAGTTGGCACTGTTCCATAACGGCGACAGGCTCTGGATTTCCGGGCTCTGGTCGGACAGACGGGTCTTTAAAAAGAAACGAGCTTTATATTTCAGGGAATACAGGTTATAG
>JAQUSF010000084.1 GCA_028715215.1 Candidatus Zixiibacteriota bacterium | reverse complement strand
CGTTAAGAAAAAGAGTAACAGGAGAATTTACATCAATCTGAGCGGCATCGGCTTCAATCTGGCTGAAATCGGGGTTGTACGTAGCTTCTAAGGTTATATCGGAATTAAGAGAATATTTACCGCCCAGTGATAGTTCACCATTGATATCCTGGTTATCAAATGGAATCTGGGGATTAAAAACATCGGCAATTTCCCCGGACTGGTTGGCTATGAAAGACGGCAGCACCTCGATACCTTTGCCGGGATAAACACCCCTGATGCCGTTTACCGTACCCCATTGGCAGGGCCAGCACTGTTCGTTGCGGTCGTTTGCCGACCAGGAATACTGGTGGTAACTTTCGCGCGGTTGTACCCGCCAGAAATCCATGCGCCAGCTTTGGATTTCCTGGTTGGGAAAACGAATACTGCTGAAAGGAATGGCAATTTCCACCTGGTATCCGGATTCGGTGATTTGTGCCGCCGCATTCCAGATAAGGTCATAACCCGTGTCTTCACCGACGATGTTGGTCCAGAGAACATCCTGCTGGATGCCGTAAGGATTGACATGAAATTCATACGCCCAGGAAGCAACGCCGTAAGTATCCATTAATATGATTACTTTATCATTGCCGGAATACTGGTCCCGCTGGCACATGGTGGCGCGGAGGGTTGCCGGGTCGTCATAACAGATAAAACCGACATAAAGATTGTCGTTGTTATAGGTGACCATAACTTTCGTTTCGACCAAAGGTTCGATATTGTCACCGGGATTTCTTTCCACGAAATTGTCCGACCAGGCAGTGTTTTTCCAGGCGGTTTCTTTAAACAAACCGTCGATATCAATGTCGGAAGTCGCCCGGGAGATTTCCATGGTGGGTTTAAAAGTCGGTTTAAATGTCTTTGCTGTTACGGTCGCTGCCATCAACAGCATAAGGCTGAAAATTAAAGGGAAGACATTATAAGACAATGTCTTGGATTGACTCGTAAGCTTCATATTCACACCTCTTGTATCTGTTTCAGACGCTGTTTAAGCCCAACCCAACTTCGACAAAAAAGGTGAAATAAAAGCTTTTAAATTTTAGGCCTAAAACATAAAAGCGTTTCTTTGCTTTTTAATTTTGCTGCTTATATTAGACGTAAATTTTCAGCAAATGTTCAGGAAATATTATTTTTTTATGACTTGACAATCCCGGGGTATCCTGAGCTTCAAATATGAGCCCGAACAGGCAAAATAGTCGGAGTCGTCATTTTTTTATTGAATCTTACCAAACTGATAAATTCATTAAGTAGATTTAATATCCGACAAACCTGAAAAATAGATATTAACCTGCTGTTTAAAAGGTAAAAAAAATACAGGCCATTCTCATGGTGAGCCGGTTATCAAAAAGAGTTTTAAGTATCCTGGCATTTCTTGCCGCAGGCTATGTTCTTTTGTTGATTCCAGACTTGCCGCCCATGGAACCTTCGGGCGGTGAAAGCGAATCCTTTACCTGGGATCGTGACGCCTACTGGGCATTGCTAGAAAATAAATTCAGGGAAGCCAGAGAAGCCGGTTGCTTCCAGCTTGAAAAACAGCTTGCCTCAAATTTTTCAAACATCGAAAAACAGCTTACCGTACTGGAAAGGGCGGTTTTTGCCCCTCAGGCCCCGGAGTTTATGAGGCTTCAGGATTCACTTTTCAATCTGGGGATGCTGGTAGCCGCCTGCCCGGACCGGCTTGAAGACTATATCCGGTTGTTTAACCGGTTACGCACAGTGGTTAAGGACCAGTCGGCAAACTGGGATATCAATTCTGCTGAAGCCCGGGATTGTATCTACCGGTTATTGTATGGCGGGCGGATGGCTGTCGAGGAAATCATGCTGCAATCACCTGGAGAAGCCCTGCCTTCGGCAATAACCGTCGTTGCCGAACCCTCGGTAACCCCGTCCGGTCGGATTCTGGGTGTTAATATTCACAGCGGTGATATTCTTGTTTCGCGGGGGGGCGCCCCGACCTCGGCACTGATTGCCCGGGGGAATGACTATCCCGGTAATTTCTCCCATGCCGCCCTGGTGCATGTCGATGAAAATACCAGGCAGGTATCCATTATCGAATCCCATATTGAAAAAGGAGTGACGGTGACCCGAATCGAAGATTACCTTGAAGACACCAAACTGCGGGTGATGGTTCTTCGTCTTCGTGCCGGTCTGCCGGATCTTCAAAAAGACCCGTTATTGCCGCATCGTGCGGCCCGGTATGCGCTGCAGCGGGCTTTGAATGAACATATTCCTTATGATTTTTCCATGGATATCAACGACCCGTCGAAACTGTTCTGTTCCGAGGTAGTCTCGGACGCTTACCGCTCAACCGGCGTCAGGTTGTGGTCGGGTCTTTCCCATATTTCTGGTGTCGGCGTGAAGACGTGGCTGGCTGCTTTCGGTGTCCGAAACTTCGTTACCCAGGAACCCTCGGACCTGGAGTACGACCCGCAGCTTCGCGTTGTCGCCGAATGGCGGGATTACCGGACTCTCCGGCAGGACCGTCTCGATAACGCGGTCGTGGATGTAATGCTGGAAAAAGCTGATGCCGGTGAAAACCTTAAATACGACTGGTACAAACTACCGTTGGCCAGGATTTTAAAACTGTACAGCAGTTTTTTGAACTGGTTCGGAGAAGTGGGACCGATTCCCGAAGGTATGAATGCTACCGCAGCTTTGAAAAACGAGTGGTTTTCCCGACAACATCGGTCAGCCAGAAATAAACTGGACGAACTTATCAGGAATTTTAAAATGGAAAACGGGTATTCGCCTCCTTACTGGGAAATTGTTAAACTGGCGCGGCAGGCTATGGCTCAGAGTCTTCTTTGATGCAATCGTGTAAATTCCCCCCCGGTGACGATTAATGACACCAGAGTACCTGTTTTTAGGAGCGTGGCCGTGCCTGAAAACAGGTTGTGAACTGCCCGTAGAATATGGCTGAGCAAAAGTTCATAATTCGTTTTTATTTATAAAGATTTTATATATATTTCCCCCGATTACTGATTAGCGGTAATTAATTTGATGACCTGGTTTCAGGTTGGGAAGAGATAAAATGGCTATACGTAAATTGGATAAGATTTTTAATCCCCGGAGAATCGCCCTGGTAGGCGTCACAATAAATCCCAACAGTGTCGGCGGCAAGGTGCTCGCCAACCTTGTCGGCAGCGGATATCGGGGTGTGGTGTATCCGGTGAATCCCGACAGCGAGGCGGTTCTGGGCATACAGTGCTACCCGGATGTGAAAAGCCTGCCCCGCGTCCCGGATCTGGCGGTGATATGTTCAGCGGCGGCGGAGGTACCGGATATCATCCGGCAATGTGGCGAGGCCGGCATCCTCGGGGTGATAATTCTTTCAGCGGGATTCAGAGAAACCGGGGAAGCCGGTTTGCTTCTGGAAAACCGGATTAAAAAAGAAGCCGCCCGTTTTGACGGGATGCGGATTATCGGGCCGAACTGCCTGGGCATTATCGTGCCGGGTCTTAATCTGAACGTGAGTTTTGCCACGGGCATGCCCAAAAGCGGGCATATTGCTTTTATCTCGCAATCGGGGGCGCTGTGTACCTCGGTTCTGGACTGGGCGATTGAAGAGAAAATCGGTTTTTCCAATTTCGTTTCCATCGGCAACAGTATCGATGTTACCTTCGGCGATTTAATTGACTTTTTCGGCGAGGATGAAAATACCGAAGCCATTATTCTATATATCGAGTCCATCCGTCAGGCGCGTCGGTTCATGACCGCCGCCCGTGCCTTTGCCCGCACCAAACCTATCCTGGCTTATAAAGCGGGGCGTTTTCCGGAATCCGCCCGGGTGGCTGCTTCCCATACCGGTGCCCTGGCTTCGGAAGACGATGTCTACGACGCCGCCTTCCAGCGGGTGGGCGTCACCCGTGTTTACGATATCGGGGATATTTTTGACTGCGCCGGACTGATCGGGCGTAATAAAATGCCGGGCGGTGCCAGGCTGGGTATTATTACCAACGCCGGAGGACCGGGGGTAATGGCCACCGATGCTTTGATTGCCTCCAAGGGCGTGCTGGCCAAACTGTCCGAGAATACCATGGCCGGTCTTAACGAATGCCTGCCGCCGTCATGGTCGCATGGTAATCCGGTGGATGTGCTTGGAGACGCCAACTCCAAGCGGATCGAGAAAGCCGCCCGCCTGATCATTGCTGACCGGAATGTCGATGCCATGCTCGTTATTCTGACGCCTCAGGCAATGACGAACCCGACCGTTTCGGCCAAAGTTATTGCTGCTCTGGCTGAAACCACTCAGAAACCTATCCTGGCCGCCTGGCTGGGCGGTTTGAGTATGAATGAAGGCATAAAAATTCTGATTGATAAAGGCATCCCGACTTACAAAACCCCGGAACAGGCTATCCGCGCTTTCATGACCTTGGTGGCCTATGCCCGGAATCTGGAAACACTGTATGAAACACCCAAAGAACTGCCTGTTCGCTTCGGTCTCGACCGCGAAAAAAACCGCGAAGCCTTCATTACCACCGCCTTCAACAGGGAAGATATTCTCTCCGAGGAAACCTCCAAGGCTCTTCTGGAAACGTACGGTATAGCCGTGGCCAAACCGCATCTGGCGAAGGCGCCGGAGGAAGCGGTTGAAATTGCCCGGAAACTGGGTTTCCCGGTCGTGCTGAAGATTCAGTCACCTGAAATTACGCACAAGACCGATGCCGGCGGCGTGGCGGTCAATCTTGAAGATGAAAGTATGGTTCTGACCGCTTATCAGAAAATCATCGCTTCCGTCAAGGAAAAACAACCACAGGCCAGGCTTGATGGCATCACCGTGCAGCCGATGATTAATGCCAAAAATGGAATCGAGATGATTGCCGGTATCAAAGCCGACCCGGTTTTCGGCACCGTCATGCTGGTCGGGATGGGCGGGGTCAATGCCGAACTTCTCGGTGACCGGGCGCTGGGTTTCCCACCCTTGAACGAACGCCTGGCGCGGCGCATGCTCGAGTCTTTGAAAATGTGGCCTCTGATCCTCGGTTATCGCGGACGCCCGCCGGCTGATTTAAAAAAATTAATCGAGCTCCTGGTAAGATTATCCTACCTTGCCGCCGACTACCCGGAAATAAAGGAGCTTGACATCAACCCCCTCCTGGTGACGCCGGAGGAAGTGGTGGCTCTGGATGCCCGGGTTATTATCGACCGCAGTCAGGTCGGCAAAAAAACCGAACATTATGCCCACCTGGTTTTAAGACCTTACCCGGAAAAATATACCAGTGTTATTGAATTGAAAGACGGTGCCAGGGTCACCCTGCGGCCGATTAAACCCGAAGATGAACCTATGTGGATGGACCTTCTCGCCAGTTGCTCCAAGGAAACCATCTATTCCCGTTTCCGCTATTTCTTCCAGTGGGCGTCGCATGAGGTGGCTATCAGGTATTGTTATATCGATTATGACCGGGAGATTGCGATTGTGGCCGAGGTTCAGGAGGAAGGTGAGCGCAAGCTTATCGGGGTCGGACGGTTGATTGCCGACCCGGACCATGAAACGGTCGAATACGCCATATTAATAACCGATGCCTGGCAAAAAAGGGAACTGGGACGCAAATTAACCGAGTACTGCATGCAGGTTGCCAAAAAATGGGAACTTAAAAGGATGGTGGCTCAAACCACATCCGATAACCGTCCCATGCTCGCCGTCTTCCAGAAACTTGGTTTCAAGATAAACTACAGTAACCAGGAATCGACGGTGAACGTTGAAAAAGATATTGACGAAAATTTTTTAAAATAAAAATCCCGTCAACGGTTTAGTTGACGGGGTATATTTTTAAAATATATGAATAAAACTAACCTTTCATTAACCCCAGCGGAAGCACCGTTTTTCCGTAAACTTCGTTGAGTACCTGGGCTATTGCGGCATAGATGGCGGAGAAACCGCAGAAGATACCTTCGTAACCGGCAATCCTGGTAATGGTCATGTTACCGGTCGCGTCGCCCAGCGACAAAAGCCAGAACAGGATGGTCAGCGAAGCAAAGACCACCTGAAGCGCCCGGTTAAGTTTAAGGGTGCCGATAAACATCAGTCCGGTAAACAAACCCCACATGAACAGGTAAGCCGCCATGGCTCCCTTGCCGGCCGCTTCACCCCAGCCCATCCTGGGCAGAACCAGGAGCGCCACCAGGGTCAGCCAGAAAAGTCCGTAGGATGTAAAGGCGGTGGTACCAAAAGTGTTTTTCTTTTTCCATTCCATGATCCCGGCAAACACCTGCGCCATGCCGCCGTAAAAAATCCCCATTCCTAAAATCATGGTATCAAGAGCAAAAAAACCGGCGTTGTGGAAATTTAAAAGCACGGTGGTCATTCCGAAGCCGAGCAGACCCAGCGGCGCCGGGTTGGCCGTGTCGTCTTTGATGTGGGTAATGGTTTCCATCTTGTGACCTTTCCTTATTATAATCTGATATTATTAATAACCTGTTCCATATATAGAAGATTCTGTCTATTATCGCAGATGAAAATACGAGAATGTAAAGATAACTGCAAGGCAAAATTGGGGGCTTCGCGAGGAAGACCGAACAAACGGGAGAGGATTCATCTCGATTTTTAACGATATGATTAACTTATTTCTTCATCTAAGATATTAAAAAAAATAGTCCGGGCTTTCCGTTCAGTCCAGGGTTTATGACCGCAGTTTTTAAGAAGAATAAAACGGAAATCCGTCAGGATTTTTGAAAGCGGCTTTTCCACGCCTTCGAAAGGATGAGGGTCATAGTCGCCATGAAGAGCGACCACCGGACAGAGGATTTGCCGGCTATAATCTAACAGCTTTCCGTTTTTTCTTAATTCCGAGGCGGTTTTCCATACCTTTTGAAAGATATCAATCCGATAATCAATCTTGTCCGCTGGTTCAAGTGCTGTTTCAATCGGGTCATGAGCGTCGGCTCGGGAAAGTAAATTACCCAGCTGTTGAAGAAGACTGTTTTTATTTTCCGTGTTAATGCCCTCGCACTCTTTGAGGATGTCAGTGACCTTCGTTCTGTCTTGGATACTCAATCGGTTTAAGCGTGTTTCCATGATGCCGGCGGCGTATTTTTCTTCAAAAGGACCACTGCTGACCAAAAGCAGTTTTTTGACCAGCGCGGGATATTGAGCCGCCAATATAAAAACAAGCCAGGCGCCCCAGGAATACCCGATAAGGGTAAGCGGAAATTCGGCTGAGTTTTCCAGGACGGTTTTTAATTCTGTGACCTGGCCTTCAACCGTACCGGCGGTTTGCAGGGGTTCCAAAATGCTCCGTTTAGTCGCCAGCTGGCGCGCCACCGGAGCCATCTCTCCGGCCGCTCCGGGTCCACCGTGAATTACGGCTACTCTATAGGGTGCCGGACCGTAGATTCTAAAATTACTCAAAATATGTTTTTTTCCAAAGCCATCAAATGAATTTCTCGAAAATATAATATCATACTGAGAATAAGGATATTCAAGTTAAATGTCATACAGTAAAAAAAGAGATGATAAATCTACAACCGATACAGGTGATTTTATTATCTTTGGGATTGCCTGTTTAAAATCGCATGTTTAATTATGTCAAGAGGGTATAGCCCGGCGTCTGGAAGAAATTTGTAAGGAAAGAAATCGGACATTCAAATCATCTTAAACATAAAAGAAAAGGCCGATTGATATCGGCCTTTTTGTTCTATCGGTAAAACCGTAAAAGTCTAATTATAACCAAGACCTCAGTGTAATGTCCGCAATGACTGCCGGGCATCATTTGCCGGGTGCATCCCGGGCCTGGAAGTGAAGGACGCACTGACCGGTTCACCCATTTCCCAGTTGGCCGGATTGGCCGGGTCACCTCCCTTATATATCATTCGCCAGTAGAATTCCAGGGGATAGTAACCCGTCCAGTCGGGCGTCCAGTAGTCAATGTAACCGTAAATATCATATACTCCGGAAGACCGCGCGGTGACATCAAGCTGGAAAGTGGACAGATAAAAAACCCAGCCGTCGTCATAACCAAACTCGTCGTAAATAAACTCAAAAACAAGCGGGTCGGAGTAATATTGCAGGGCGGCAATGGCCAGGTATTCATTGGGGCTGAACTGAGTGATGCGGACGGTATCGATTGTCACCACCGTATCGTAGTGGTGCTGAACTACCGTCACGGTATCATGAATATATCTTGTCTGGACGATAGTGTCATATACCCGGATGGTGTCGGTTGTATTGACTATGAAGGTATCCATTATCCGAAGCGTATCAATCTGGTAAATTGTATCAGGAGGTGAGACGATATTTGAGTCTCTGATAATAAGAGTATCGAACTGAAAGATGGTTTCGGGTGGAAGTTGACGATATTCGATGTCATGGATATATTCGGTTGATTCAACGATCTTCTCTTTATCGCAACCGGAAAAAGCCCAGAGAACTAAGCTAACCAGCAGAAAAATTCCGCCGATGTTTTTTCTGGTCATAGAGGTACTCCTACTGGCTAAAAGTTTTCATCTGTTTTTTATAACGCAAAAGCGGGGCCGAATCTACAGATAATGTGAACCACTATTAAGATGTTGTCTATCAATGACTTGATTGTTGTGGAGTGTAATAATAGATACAAATGAATATCATTTATGTTAAAACAGATGCAGTAAAAAAAAATAATAAATGGTCCTTATGACTTATATGAAACCAGAAACCTATTGGTGGTTTGGAAATGGCACGGTTTTGATATTATTAAGTAGATAATAAAAAAGTACCCTCAAAGAAACGGATGGGGCTTAAGTGATTAAAGGACAGTAAATTATATAAAATTTGAAGATGGTTCGAGAAGATAAATAAATAATTCTTGACATCATCATGAAGAAATCATATAATAGAGCCGAAATAATATTAAAAGGAGTACAAATTGCTGTCTCAAACTGCCATCTATGCCTTGCGAGCGGTTGGTTTTATTGCCGGAAGCGACCCGACGCGACCCATTCTTTCATCGCATCTTTCGGAACAATTGGGTATTCCCCAAAATTATTTATCCAAGATTATGCACCGGCTGGTTCAAGCGGGTTTTTTGAAATCCAAAAGAGGAACCCGGGGCGGTTTTGTTTTGGCTCGAAGTGCCAGTAAAATCACTATCAAAGATATTATTGTTCTTTTTATGAATATCGACCAGTTCGAGCAATGTTTCCTGGGCAATGTGAAATGTGACGGTTCGTGTGGTATGCATGCTCAATGGAAACCCATTATGAGTGAGTTCAAGTCGTTCATAAATAAAAACACTATTGATAAACTTTTTTAGGAGGCGGGTATGTTTAATCCAAGGATAAGAGCCTTATTATTGTTTTTATTGGTCATTTGTTTCGGGATACTTCTTTTCGGGGGTTATCTGATAAAAAGAGATAAACCCCCGATTCCCGACCGGGTTATTTCCTCGAACGGTGAGGTGGTATTTACCGGGCGGGATATCATTGATGGTCAGAATTACTATTTCAGTCGCGGCGGTCAGCATATCGGTTCCATCTGGGGCCACGGGTCTTACCTGGCTCCCGACTGGTCTGCCGATTACATTCATAGAATGGCGCTATATATGGTGGCCCGGCATTATGGCCTTCCCATCGAGCAGGCTAAGACATTTGACCAGAAGGCTTATGAAAAAATCGACGCTGTCCGGAAAGCGGAATTGGGCGTTTTGATTCAGCAGGAAATCAGGCAAAACAGGTATGACAAAGACAATAAAGCCCTGGTTTATACTGATTATCAAATAGAGGCTTTTCAGCACCTGCAGGAGTATTACACCGGCCTTTTTAAAAACGGCAATGAACGGATGGGTCTTCAGCCCGGTATCGTTAAAAACGAGGAAGAGGGAAGATTAATTACCGGTTTCTTTTCCTGGCTGGCCTGGGCTGCCTCGACCAATCGTCCCGGTCAGGATTATACTTATACCAGCAACTGGCCCTCGGATGAACTGGTGGGTAACAAGCCCATGCCCGGCTCATTGATATGGTCGATTGTCAGTGTCGTTTTGCTGATACTGGCTGTTGCCGTGGTGATGTTTTTGTATTTAAGATATATGCGCGATGATGATTATTCTCCGGAGGCGTTACTGGCATTTAAGGAACCAACTCCCACCGGCAGTCAGAAAGCCACCCTTGTATATTTCAGCACGGCTATGGTATTATTCGTGGTTCAGGCTCTTGCCGGTTCCGTCACCGGTCATTTTACCCTGGAGGGCACCCGTTTATTCGGCATATCCCTGGCCAATATTTTGCCGTATGCGGCAATAAGGAGCTGGCATATTCAGCTCGGTATCTTCTGGATAGCTACCTGTTTTCTTGCGGCGGGTCTTTTTATCGGACCTTATGTCGGGCGTGAGCCGAACCGGCAGCGTTTTTGGGTAATAACCCTGTTCGGGGCTGTGGTGGTGGTAGTTATCGGAGCCTTGTCCGGAACCTTGATGTCGGTCTTGGGTCAATTTGGCGGCGAGGGATTCTACCTGGGCCATCAGGGGTACGAATATATAGAACTGGGGCGGGTCTGGCAACTGCTCCTGGTTGCCGGCATGATTATCTGGCTGATACTTGTTTTCAGGTCAATCATCCCGGCTATCAGAAAAGAAGATGATTCCGGCGGGTTGACGCACATGCTCTTGTACAGTTCCATAGCCATCCCGCTTTTTTACATGGCCGGATTAATGTACACTAAGGGTTCTCATCTTTCCGATGCCGAGTACTGGCGATGGTGGGTGGTTCATCTTTGGGTCGAGGCGTTCTTCGAAGTTTTCGCGACGGTGATTCTGGCTTTTATCCTGTCCCGGATCGGGGCGGTGAACAAAAAATTTGCCCTGACGACCGTGTACGCCAGCATAACCCTTTATCTGGGCAGCGGCGTTATTGGAACCTTTCACCACCTGTACTGGTCCGGCACACCGACTCCGATTATAGCGCTGGGGGCGGTTTTCTCCGCACTGGAAATTGTGCCCCTAACTCTTTTGGGCTTTGAAGCCGCTCACAACCTTAAAATAGTGGAACGCGGCGGCCGCAATTACGCCTACAAGTGGCCCCTTTACTTTTTTATTGCGGTGGCTTTCTGGAATATGCTCGGGGCGGGAGTCTTCGGGTTCCTGATTAATCCGCCCATCGTCCTCTATTATGCCCAGGGCTTGAACACCACCCCGCTTCACGGACACACCGCATTATTCGGCGTGTACGGTTTTTTGGCGATTGCCTTGATGCTCTTCTCGGTCAGGAATATTGTTCCGCCTAAAGCATGGTCGGATAAACTTCTGAAATGGGGCTTCTGGTTATTGAACGGCGGTCTGATGGCTATGACCGTCTTCAATCTCGCCCCGTCCGGTTTTTACCAGTTTTATAAGGCGGTTAAACATGGGCTCTGGTATGCCCGAAGCCCCGAGATTACCTCGGGTGCGGTAATGCAGACTTTGAGCTGGATGCGGGTTGTCCCCGACCTGGTTTTCATCGCCGGGGCGGTGGTTATGGTCGTTTTCATCGCCAGGGCTTCGCTTATGCGCGATAAAACGCAGGCTGGAAAACAATCATTATAACGGATATGAATATGAAACCGACGGATATTTTAATTAAGGAACATGAGGCGATTTTACTCATGTTGCAGATTCTGGAAGCCGTTTCGACCCGGCTCGAAAACGGCAGGGATGTTAAGCCGGAACACCTTCCCCGGATAGTGGAGTTCTTCCGGGTGTTTGCTGATAAGTGTCATCATGGGAAAGAAGAAAACCTGTTGTTCGGGGCAATGATTAAAGCCGGCCTTCCTGAAAAAAACGGGCCGGTTGCAGTTATGCTGATGGAACATGAAACCGGTCGCGATTTTGTCGGGAAAATGGATACCGCGGCCGCGGCTTATGCCGGGGGCGACCGTACGCAGGTTGATCACTTCATTCATAATGCCCGCCGCTATATTGCTCTTTTGTCGCAACATATACAAAAAGAGAACAGGATTCTTTTCCCGATGGCGGACAGACTTATTCCGCCGGAAGAACAGAGTCGGTTAAGTGCCGGCTTTGATAAAATCGAAACTGAAATAATCGGTGAAGGTACTCATGAGAGATTTCATGAATGGCTCCATGCTCTTAAGTCGGAATACTTGATGTCAGCAAATGAAAAGATTTAACACTTAAGGGCAGGTGAGAAGATTAAGCCCCGGCAGAAGGTGAGAATATGTGACTGTAAAAGCAGTACTAAGGACGAAACGCCGAAGATTTCCGACAGTTTGATGGAAAAAATCGGCAAAACTGCTTTAAGGTTTTGACGGGGATTTGATGGCGAACAGATCCCACGGCTAGCTGTGGGATCCCCAGCCGAATTAATTCATCATTCGTCATGGAAACATCTGAAAAAAAGAATTATCAAATCAGCCGTTTACCCGGCCGGTTCTGAGCCAGACCGCCCAGTCGGGCCGGTTATTTTTTTAGCCGTTTTGGCGGCTGTATCCCAGTCATATTCCACCGAAAAAAATTCAACGACCCAGCCAGAATTTTCTCTTGAAATAATACTGTACCTTGCATGAGGTTTGCCTGTCTCCATGAAATGAAAATACGGGGTATCATCGGTATATGCCTGCAGACCAACGCTTCCGGGATTTACCGCAAGTTTTGATTGGGAAATCGTCACCATATTCGGGGTATGATCATGACCATAGAGGATGAGAGGTTCTTCAACCGCCTGCACCAAATCAAGAAGTTCGGATTCGGCTTTTTTTATTTTTCCATCTTTAAATATAATCCAGAAAAAATATTCATCATCACGCCCTGGAGTCCCGTGACATAAAAAGATGTCGCTGTATACTGTAGTCGAAAATGGCAGAGATTTCAGCCAGCGACGGTGTTCGTACCCCAAGCTGTTCCTGACATATTGAAGCGTTTCCGAATAACCGCTTTTGCCGTCTTTTTCGATTATTATCCTGTCTTCATTGCCGCTGACAGATAAAATATCATGTCTGATCAATAAATCCGCCGTTTCCGCTGGAGCCAGCGGACCATACAGACTGTCCCCGAGATTAAGGATTTTATCGATGCCCCGCTTCTTTATATCTGTCAGTACCGCCTTTAAAGCCCATGTATTGCCATGAATGTCCGATACAACGGCAATTTTAAAATTAGCACCAGGCAAATGACTATCTCCAAATTATGCTATTTATTATCTGACAGAAACCCGGCGGCCGTCTCTGCATACACTCTTGCTACCGGTTCCAGCGTTGACAACTCAACGTATTCTCCGGCCATATGGTGCCGCGCCCCCCTGGGGCCAAAAACAATGGTCGGGATATTTCCCTCACCGGCAAAAACATTGGCATCTACTATACCGCGATGCCCGGCGAAAATCGGATCAACCCCAATTATCTTTCTATAAGTATCTTTGAATAAGTTCACCACGGGTAGATTTTCATCCAGAAAAAAAGGCTCATAGCAGGGCGGCGGTGTCTCAATAACGACATGGGATTTAAGATTCAACGAGTCAATTAACTCCCGCATATCTTTCACGGTCGTTTCCACCGTCTCTCCCGGGACGGTCAACCTCGTAATAATCACCTCGCACAACTCCGGAACGACGATGGCATACTCCTTATAACCGCCTTCAATTTTCAGAACACAAACCGTCCCTCTACCCAGAAAAGCATGTTCACGAATTTTTAATTTATCGAGGGATGTGATAATTTGCGCGGCCTCGTCGACCGCATTGATTCCGCCCAGGTGCGGACGGAAAGCATGTGCCGCCTTCCCCTTCACGATTAGTCTATAAAGCACTTTCCCTGTCACCGCCGACGGAAGATAATCATTTTCCGAACTGCCAAAAAAATGCTCGGCATGAAGCATGGCGTTACATCGGCCGTATTCCGTTTTCAGCAATGCCTTGGCTCCGAGACTGCATCCCTCCTGGTCGACCGTTACAGCCAGTCCAAGGCGGCCGGATATGCCGGTTGACTTTCGATTGTTGATCAGCGCCTTGAACGCTGCCAGCATGCAGGCCAGTCCCGCTTTCATATTGATCGCCCCGAGCCCGTACATCCTTCCGTTACTCATAACCGGTGTAAAAGGGTCACTTTGCCAATCGGAAGCCGGCGGGACGGTGTCGGAATGACCCGAGAAAACGAGGAATTTACCGTCCGACCCGAAATCGGCCGAGGCGTACACATTTGGCCGGTCAGGAGCAGTTTCATGCCATTCCGGCTCGAGCCCCAGGGCGCGAATTTCCTCGGCAATATATGACGCCAGCTTCTGCTCATGCGGCAGAACCGAATCAATCGATATCATTCTCTTTAAAATTTCAAGAAGATATTCGCAGTCTATTTCAATTAAACCGGTCATTGAAACTTCCGATAATATTTTCCTCAAATGACGCAAACCAAACCGGAATAGGCCAATTAATTTTTATCCATAGGACAAAATAGGCAGGGTAAACGGGATTCGCCCTCCTTTACAAGATTATGTTTCTAAGAATAGAGGTGGTTGCGGAAAATCGGACAATTGATTAAGGTGGATTTGAGACTTTTGAAGGAGGATCAGATTCATGTCGAAGCGACGTAGTTTTTCCGCCGAGTTCAAAGCCCGGGTGGCGCTGGAGGC
>JAQUSF010000004.1 GCA_028715215.1 Candidatus Zixiibacteriota bacterium | reverse complement strand
GCCAGCGGCGGCGGCCGGAGTACAACCAATCCCATTGATGCCTGGCAGGCTAATGCTTACGTGAAAATAAGACCCCTTGTCTTGAAAAAAGACAGTCATCGTTTACTGTTTCTTTTTTAAGATTGTTAATAAATACGATACTTTTAAGAAGTTTGGTTTAGCCTGTTTAACGGATGTACTCTGGTAAAATGATTTTTAAATTTACATTTCTGTAAAAAGAAAGCAGGGTCACGAACCTGTAACCGGCCGTGACCCTGAAAAGTAGCTGTTAGAACCTTTAAAACAGGCGCTATACAAAAGAGCAGGGGGTTTATGGACAGGGGCTTAGCGGGAAATGACTGAAATATAAATAGTCAATTATCCTGACAATATCGGCAATATCGATGCGAGGGTCAGGAGATGTATTAGCCTCCTCGTAACAGCACAGTTCGAATTGACCTGGTTCAAAGTATAAGTACCTGATAATATATGTAATATCAGAGATGTCGACAATTTCATCTATATCGCAGTTGGCATTGCCGACGACACCTTCACAGCAACCATCGCAGATATTGCCGATCCCGTTGTTGTCATCATCGGCCTGGTCGGAATTGGCATCGAACTGGCAGTTGTCGTCGCAGTCGGCGCTTTCACCGCCCGTACAGGGGTTGTCGCCAATAATCCCGCTGTTGTCGCCATCATCCAGAATCCCGTCGTCGTCGTCATCGGGATCACAAACGTCGCCCTGGCCGTCGCTGTCGTTATCCTCCTGTCCCGGATTGACGATATAGGGGCAGTTATCGCACAGGTCGCCGAGTTCGTCTCCGTCGCTGTCGAGCTGGTCCTCATTGTATTCGTTCGGGCAGTTGTCGCAGGCGTTACCCACGCCGTCGCCATCACTGTCCGCCTGATTGGCGTTGGCGACTTCGGGGCAGTTATCGCAGTCATCGGGGATATCATCGTTATCGGCGTCAAGATTGTCGTCGAAGCCGGGGCAGAGGTCGCAGGCGTCGCCCACCCCGTCACCGTCGGAATCGGTCTGGTCGTTGTTGGCCACGGCGGGGCAGTTGTCGCAGGCGTCGCCGTGATTATCGCCGTCGGCATTATTCTGGTTCTGATTGGTCACCAAAGGACAGTTATCACAGACATCACCAAAACTGTCGCTGTCGGAGTTCTGCTGGTCGGTATTGGCGTTATCGGGACAGTTGTCGCAGACATTGCCCACCCCGTCATCGTCGTTATCCTCCTGACCGGGATTATAGTTGGCCGGGCAGTTGTCCTGGTTGTCGGCGACGCCGTCGTTATCGATGTCGGAGAAGTTGTAAATATCGACAGCCCCCATCCAGTGCGGGGTATAGTCTCCCCCGGTGGAACTGACAAATTTGTACTTGGTGCCGGCGCTGTAGGTGAAGGTATCGATGTGCACCACATCACCGGTATTCCAGTCGGATGCAACCGTGAAATCATAAGTAACCCAGTGCTGCCGGGCCGGATTGGGCCATACTCCCGGGGTGAAAAGGCGGATACCCACACACTGAAAACGCCGGCGGGCGTTGGTGGTATCGATATCGTTCGCATCGTAAAAGATTGATGATGAGAAAGCGGTGGTCATCACCGAGGAAGCCGTAGCTGCGGTCATCTGCAATTTGGGATTGTCCCAGCCGAAGCCCATCGAGACACCGCTGAGAGTGTCAAAATCGTCGAAGACCCATAATTTAAGCTGAACGTCGAGCTGACCCTTAGAGGAATCAGGCAGAATGGTAATAACCAGGTCCACGGTATCTTTTACTCCTCCCTCATCGGCCATAAGAGGGATGGCACCGAACATGAAAAAACAGATGAGGGTGAGGAGAGTTTTAAATTTCATAAAACTGCCTCCATGTTTTATGCGGTTATTTATTGAAGTACTTACAAAACTGATTTGTATAGTCCTGACTGACTTATTATAAACCATATTTACCAGTGTGTTGGATATCCATAAGGATACGTTGTCGAATGCGGATTAACACAACAGGTAAACAAGCAACGCAGGAAAGTATTTTGACCACCTCCGGCTGAAATATTTTTATGGTGCTGTACAACTAAGATAACAAGCTCTACCATATAATAAGAAATTAAGTCCTTATTGTCAAGGAATTTATGGGCACATTTTGTAACGGCATCACCGGATTGTCGTTTTACGGGCAATCGGGCAGGGGATTGTGGGAGAGATAGAGAAAATCAATTAAACGGGTTATGTCGGATATGTCCGGGTCGCCGCCGCTGGCGTCGACATCAGCTTCCTCCAAACAGCAAAGTGGGTCATGACTTAAATATAAAAAGTCAATAAGACGGGTGATATCCGATATATCCGGGGCTTCGTCGGGTGAACAGTCGGTATTACCCGTAAAACCATGGCAGCATGATGTTTCGCTTAAAAGACAGAAAGCGAAATCATTACTGTAATAGGTGGTGCCAACACCGTATTTTATGCTTATACTATCCATACCGCTTCGCGAGGAAAGCCAGAAAAACCAGCAGGAAGGTCCTCCTTTGGCCATAATCGACACCCAGCCGTCGGAAAGAGCAACCAGGGGTAATTCGGTATCGTATTCCATCAGCTCAAAATCGTTATAATAGAATATACCGGTCGGGTCACCCGCGATGACGAGAGTATAACCCGCCACTTGTCGGCCCGGTCTATTGAGACTGTCAATGTAAAAACAGATTTCAAAAGTCATCGGATTTTCAAAACAGGGGAAAACACCGTAATCGACATAAGCATTAAAACCCCAGAAGTGGATGCCGGTGATAGTCGAAACTCCGGAAAAATTTTCGTACAAGATACCCGGTTCCCAGGTACCGTCTTCATCAGACTTGGCTTCCGTCGATTGGTTTTCCGGATAATGGGGCGGTTGCCCGAAAACGGTATTTTGCGGGCAATCGGTACCGGCTTTGATTAAGTTTGAAGGGAACCAAGTCAAGGTTGACACGAGTAGGGACAATAATATGATTTTATAAAGAATTGTGTTCATATGGGAATGGTTCCTTAAGACAGGTAATAAGTTAAAAGATAAACATCTCATTCTTTAAAATTAAATATACGCAAAATATGCAATTTGTCAATTATTAAAGTTTTTACAGGTAAAAAAAACAGGCCGGGACGGGGATGTCCGCGACCTGTTTTATGTAGAAGCACAGGAGGGAAGTATCTTCTATGGGCAAGCCGGTAACGGTTTATGACTTAGATAAAGATAGTCTATCAACAGGGTAATATCGGCAATGTCCGGTTCGCCGCCGCTGGTGTCGACATCAGCTTCCTCCGGGCAGCACAATTCGTTGTGGTCAGTATAAAGGAAATCAATAAGCCGGGTGATGTCGGCAATATCCACCAATTCATCGCTCGAACAATCGACGTTACCGGTAGTTCCATGACAGCATTGATAGATTATGTGACTTATGCTTCCGGGGGAAAGCCGGGGTTGATATCGGGCTAAATCACCGGTGAATTCCGGCAGGTACATGTCATAACCGTTCACTTCCAGGATGTTGGCTTCAAAGGGCAAGCCGGCTTTTATCACGAACTGCAATTTGAGTACTTCTCCGCGACCGGCATCAAGACGGGTGTTTTTATTCAGGTAATCGATGTCCAATGTCAGGCATTTCCGATTAGTGTCATGATGGAGAAGGTTGATATTAACAGCGGCGCCAAGGCGACCGCCGGTCGTGTCATAACCCTGGAATTCCAAATCAAGGGGGCCGCTGTATTCAATTGGGATTATTATCCGGTACAGGGGAATACTGTTAGCAAGCACCAGCGGGATCTCGATAAGGGAATCCATACCGCCACCTGCCTGGCCGGCGATAAGCGAATCCGCGAGGACAATAATATGGTTCTCTCTTACAATTTCATGGGTTTCTGTCGCACCGGTTGCGGTTAACGTGACGGTATATCGCCCGCTTTCAGAGTAAGTATGCGAGGGTGTTTGCGTGAAGGCGCTGTCGCCGTCACCGAATGACCATACCCATGACGCGGCCTGGTGGTTGTCCCAGGCATAGAAATTGACATCCAGGGGCGGCCAGCCGACCATCGTGTCAGCATAAAAAGAATATCCCGTATAATCGACAAAACAGGCGGAGAGGCCGACTTTACTGCAACCGTATTCAATGTACATATAACCGTCTTCGCCCCAGTCGGTATTCCAGGAGTTTCTTAGTATCCAGGCACCCCGGTACCCGAGATTATCATCCCAGCCGACCAGGTCCACGATATGATTAGGCGGTTTGTTTTCACAGGCGTTAAAAACTCCCCCGGTATAGGCGGCAAAAGCCCGGTTTACATAAACCGCGACCGCCACCGGGCCGTAATCGTAAATAGCTTGTTTGATTTCATCGACACCGGGGATATAAAACGAATCCAGCCCGTTACTGCCCACGTAGCCCCAGGATTCAATCAGGTAATCATGGAAATACGGACAATTACAGGGTCTGCCGTTGGCAGTATAGGGAAAGTCACGTTCGACCACAGGTCCAACACCGCCGCAGTAATCGGGTTTCCACTGGAAATAATCAAAAGCAAACCACCCGCCATAGATACAGTTGAAACCATCACTATTACAACTGACCAGGTACTGTTCCGAAAGGTCCATTGTTTTATGAGCGACGATTTTTATGGCACTTTCCAGGGCACCGACCGTTCCGAAAGCCCAGCAACTGCCGCAACTGCCCTGGTCCTTGATGGGGGTACAGCCATCCAGGGCTCGCCAGTCAAATACTTCGGGTAGCTCGGAAGGTGCTGTCCGGGATTTAAAAAGGGCGGTGGCTTTCTTTATTTTTGGAAAGAGCAGGCTGTTTTCAGCCGGCAGGGGTCTTTGAGTGGCCGGGGTCTCTCCCACTGTGAAGGTCCAGCCTTCGTTTTGCCCCTGCTCCCGAAGTAAAGCGATATCCTCTTTGGAAAGCTGGCTGTAAACCTGACTGCTCAGCAGGATTATAAGCGAAAACAAATATCCAGGTATTATCCCGGTAATATTTTTATGATTTGAATACATAACTGGCAACAATTCCTTATGTTTTCAAAAAGGGTTCTATTATAGAGTTACTTGAGAATGTAAATCTTACAAAGATTTTTTGAAAAGCCCGGTAATAAATAAGCCACCTTTGCTGGCGAGCAAAGATGGCCTGGTAACATAAGCGCCCTGAGGCAATTACTGAATTACCTCCGGCGAAGTGGCCATTGGATGGCCATTTTTAAAGGCGAACAAGGCCGATTTCTTTACCGATTTAATGTACTTCGTTGTTCTCGACCTTGTTCCTGTATTTTTAAGGGTGCCTTAATCTTCTATTATATCTATTAAAAATAATTTCCTTTTCTTTATAAGTTAAGTCTCATAAACTCTTGAAATCTTACATGTGTGAAGGTTGTTTAATTGACGCAGAGACAAAAAAAATGTTTAAAGTAATTATCAGAAATTAATAATGGGCAGTATACCGGACATATTTTGTTTTATATGTAGTCAAAGGGCTTTCAGTAATAGTGAGATCATGAAAAAAACCGCTTTTTGATAAGCGGTTTTTTTTCAAATTAACATTTTATGGGCAAGCGGGTAGTGGATTTTGTGAAAGATAGAGATGGTCAATCAGCCGGGTGATATCGGAAATATCCGGCTGACCGCCGCTGACATCGACATCCGCTTCTTTCAAACAGCACAGCGGGAAATGGCTGATATAAAGATAGTCAATCAGCCGGGTGATGTCGGCGATATCCGGAACCTCGACGGCAGAACAATCGACATTGCCGGTATAATCGATACAGCAGTTGGTATCGGGTTCCCAGCCGGCCAGGCGGGCTAAAAGCCACCAGAACGCCCGGCCTTTCAGATAACAGTTGAAACAATGGGAATGAGCACAACCGAAGGTGCAACATCCCGGGTGAACGGCGCACCAGTCGAAGCACCAGTTACAGGCGTCGGTTTCGTCAGGGTAATAATTAGCGTCGGGGTCGTAGCTTTCAATATCAGCGAAATCGAAAAGGGTTTTATTATTGGCCAGGCAGTAGTTTCTTATCTGGTTGTTGTTGCGGTAGAGGTCGCCGTCGATTCCGCTGCCGTCCAGATGACCGGTCATGTAGATGAAGGTGACACCGGGATAGTCTTCTTCCAGGCCGCTTAAGGCGTTTAAATAAATATTGATTCCGGCCTCGGTATTGTCCGAGCAACCGCCGCACCATGACCACATGACCATATTTATGGAACCGCCCGACTGATTAAGAGCCTGGCGGGTAATCGGCACCCAGGAGGTATCGCCCTGATGGCCAAGGTCATCGCCGTATTCGGTTAATGACAGGGTGCCCGCCCCATTGTTATAATCATAAAGGCTGGTGCTGTCACGAAGGATAGCCATACCGGTAACAATCTGGCTGCCGTGGGAAGTATGGCCGTAGAAGATTTTATAACTATTCTTGGCCTGTTCAATATATTCGTGGGGGATTGACGGGAAGGCGGCTGCAGACTGATGGTCAGCCACAAGAGCCTGCGACCGGATGGTGGTGTTCAGTAAAAGTATTATGAATACCGGAAAAAAGAAATGTGCGAGGTGACGGTGCTTGTACATAGGATACTCCCATGGATGTATGATATAAAATAGAATTTCTACTGTTAAGTATAAAGCAACGATAATGATTTGTCAAGGATAACCTTGAACCACCCCGGGTCCTTCGGGGTGGTTCATTCTGTCATAACTATTTAATCACACATTAAAAGAGGGGAGTGGCTCAGGTACAGGAAGTCGATTAAACGAGTGATGTCGGCGATATCGGGTTCGCCCCCGGAGCCATCGGCATCAGCTTCCTTCGGGCAGCATAGTGGATTATGACTCAAATACAGGTAGTCAATCAGCCGGGTAATATCGGAGATATCCGGGGTGTCTTCAACCGAGCAATCCACGTTACCTCTGGCTCCAAGACAGCAGCCGCTCAGATACTCGTTTTGAATCTCTTCGTAGGCGAGAGCCCGGCTGTAGATTTTTACTTCATCCACCAGGCCGTCAAAATATTCCGAGACAGGCGTCCCGGCGCCTATTTTGAGCGGGTCATCATTGGTATCGGGTGAGTTCATCAGATAAAAACTGCCCAGGATGTGTTCACCGTCGACATGAATGGTTAAGATCATCCCGTCCCATGAGCCGGCGATATGATGCCATTTGTTTAATGTCAGAACGCTCTGTGGCGATTCCACGTCGCAGGTGGTATTGTTATCTTTAAACAGCAGCCGCAAATGCCTGGCACCGTCTTCGCCGGTCCGAAGGGAGTAATTGGTGCCCTTATCGACGAAACAGGCATTATAAAAAGCGGGCAAGCCGGGCAGACTCCGCGGGTAGACCCAGGCCATCACGGTGAAAGTGTCGGTTATATCCAGGCTGGAATGGTCGGGGACGGAAACGTAATCGTTTTCTCCGTCAAGGCTTAACGCCTGACCGTAAACGCCCTCGGTCCAGACAGGTTCGCCCATGATGGCGCCATGATTATCCAGGCCGCTGGAATCAAAGGCAATTGCACCCGAACCTTCTTCGAATTTCCAGTACCCGACTAAACCGGCACTGGAAACGAAAGTAAAACGCCACGATTCGGACGACCAGGTTTCGGCACCCCAGTTGTCATATGCCCGGACTTTCCAGTAATAAGTTCCACTGCTCAGGATGAGGCTGCAACGACTGATGACCAAGCCTTCGTATACATAAGTGAAGGAAGGATTGAAATCCACGGCAGTGCTGACATAAAGGTCATATTTGAGCTGGTCGCCAAGGTTCGGTTCATGGGGCGTTTGCCAGTCAAGCATGATATCGGTTTTAATGAAAGACCCGTCGGGGGGCGACAGAAGCGAGAAGGGATCGGGTGGTTTATTGGCGGGATTGCTGGTCAGGTTGGTGAATATGGAGATATCATGGGTGATTTCGTTGACGGCCGCCATGTCAAAATCACCATCCCCGTCCAGGTCGGAGCAGAAACAGTAACATGGATTGGTGTTACTTGGATAAATACCTGTTCTGGCAAAGGTACCGTCGCCGTAATTATCATAAATGTACAGGTTTTGGCTATAAGCGTTGGTCAAGACAAAATCGAAATCTCCGTCACCGTCCAGGTCAGAGCAAAACGGCGTGACCGGTTCGTCGCCGGCAACATAGGTTACGGCATCCTGGAACGTTCCGTTGCCGTAATTTATAAAGGTTGATACATCATCTCCATGAGCGTTGGCCACGACCATGTCCTGGTCGTTATCGTTATCCAGGTCGGCACAGAACAAACGGCGCAAACTGTTGCCGGAGTAATAATCGGTTTGATAGGTGAAGTTCGCGGTGCCGTCATTAAAGTAAACGGTTACATTATCACTTTCCGCATTAGCTATCGCCAGGTCCATATCGCCATCGTGGTCAAGGTCGCTTGAGAAAACATGAAAAGGTTTGTGTCCGACGGGATAAGTGACCTGGTTTTGAAAAGTCCCGTCCCCTTTATTTAAGAGAATGGAAATATTGTCACTGTCAAGGTTGGCGGAAACGATATCAATACAGTCGTCGTTATCAAAGTCGGTGCAGAAGACCGCATAGGGATTGGTACCGACCGCATATTGAATTCCTGTGGTAAAAATGCCGTCTCCATTGTTCAGCAGGACTGAAACATTGTTACTCAAGCCATTAGCGGTTATGATGTCCGCGTCGCCATCGTTGTCAATATCGGCACAGAAGACATATCTGGGGTTGTTGCCGGTCGAATAATCGGTTTTGGGTTGAAAGGTACCGTCTCCATTATTAAGCAACACCGAAACCGAGTTGCTGCCACGGTTGGAAACGGCGATGTCGATATCGTTGTCACCATCTAAGTCGGTATTAAACAGGGCGAAAGGATAGGTGCTGACCGAATAGTAGACAGGTGACGCGAAGGGCAGGGAATCGGGAATGCGGTTAAAACTCCAGGTCTGGGAGGACCAGGCTTCGAGGTTATGGTTGTCGTAAGCCCGGACTTTCCAGTAATAGGTTCCCACCGGGAAGCCGGTGCTGTATTCACTGGCTGACAGGTGGTCAAAAATGACCAGCGAGTCCGGGTGAAACGAAGGCGAGGTACTGACAAATAAATCGTAACTTACGGTGTCATCCGGGTTGTCATCGACGGCGTCTTCCCAGTCGAAGTTTATGGGTGGCTGGAGGTTGCTTCCCTCGGCCGGTGCGAGCAGGGAAAAAGCCCCGGGAGGCGTGCTTTGCCAGTATTTGATGGTGGTGTAATCACCGACTCGTCCGGTGGTATCACGGCTGCCGGTTACAAAAACGTTGTTATACTGGTCGATTATAAGGTCATAAGCGATATCGTCGTTGTTACCCGGTCCGTTATAGCGGTGTTCCCATACTTTATTGCCGTCCGGGTCGTATTTTATTGTCAGCCAGTCCCGGCCGGTGCCGCTGCCGATACTGAATCCCGTGACGTAAATATTCCCCGCCTGGTCAAGGGCTAAAGCATTGGCTTCATCGGTGCTGTTGGCCGGGCCGTTGTACCGGTTTACCCATACGAAGGCACCATCCGAAGTATATTTTATGGTGGCATAATCGTAGTCGGTTTCACCTCCGAAACTGACACCGGTGACATAAACATTACCGCTGTTATCCACCATCACCTGTCGGGCAACATCGATACCGCCGCCGGGGCCGCTGTAACGTTGCACCCACAAAACACTGGCGTCGGAAGCATATTTGATAGTGGCATAGTCAAGGAAAACCCCGGTACTTTTACCGGTTACATAGATATTACCGCTGTTATCGGTGGTGATGTCACAGGCATGGTCGTCCTGATTGGGGGGTCCATTGTAATTCCTGAACCAGATCAGGTTGCCGTTGTTGTCGTATTTTACCGTTCCGTAATCACGAATAGCATAGGGGGTACTGCTGAATTTAACCTGGCCGGTGACATAAACATTGCCGGACAAATCAACCGCCACAGCGCGTCCGGAATCATCACCGTTTGCCGGTCCGTTAAATATCCTCGACCAGATAAGATTGCCCAGCGGGTCATATTTCAGGGTGGCATAATCGGTGTACACCATCGGATTGCTGTACACAAAGCCGGTGACAAAGATATTCCCGGAAATGTCGGTGGCGATGTCGCAGGCAACATCGTTACCGCCGGCACCCGAAAAGCCCCGGACCCATTGTTCCGTGCCGGTTCCGTCGTATTTAACGGTGACGAAATCATAGTTGGGTGCCCCGTTGCTTTTCCCCGTCACATAAATGGCGTCCGGGGAAAATATGGTCATCGCTAAAGCCCAGTCATCGGTTCCGGCCGGCCCGTTGTAAGTTCTGACCCATTCCTGGTTTCCGTCGAGTGTATATTTTATAGTGCCGTAATCAAACCAGGCGGCTGATGCTGGGAATATTCTTCCGGTGATATATATATTACCGGAATCGTCAAGGTCGATGGCATAAGCAATATCGTTGCCGTTGCCCTCACCGTTATATGTGCGCACCCATTCAATATCGGATTCCTGGGCTTTTATGGGTATGACCCATACCAGTAAAACCGCCAGAGCGGAAAATACCCTGAACATACATGTCCTCCATGGAATATGGTTACTTTAAAACGTTAGTTAATTAGTATTAATTGGTAGTACAAAGATGCAATGCTTACACTGCAGTATAGAATATCTGGTGAAGTTTGTCAACGATAAAAGGCCGGGGTTTAAAAAAAATCAGGGTTAGCGATATTATTTAAAAAAATAATGAAGTTGGACTTTCGACAATTGATACTCAGGGTGAATCTAATGAAAGGATTTTAAACAGGAAGATTATTCCAGAGCCCGGATAGCGCGGATTACTTCCCCGGGAGAATTTACGGTCATTAGTTCCTCCCGGAAGGAATCGAGACGGAGCATTTCCGCCAGGGCCTTAAAGACTTTAAGATACAGGGTGTCATCGTAGGGCGGGGCGGCCATGATAAAGAAAAGGTGGGTAGGTTTATTATCGAGCGCTTCGAAATCATAACCTTCGATGGAACGGGCGAAGGCAATCATGAACTCCTTGGCCTGCAAAGAGCGGATATGCGGAATGGCAATGCCGTTTCCAATACTGGTGGTGGCTTTCTTTTCCCGGTTGATAAAATCCAGAAGGAATTTGGTGCGGTTGCCGACACGGCCGTTTTTCTCCAGCAGAGTCACCAGTTCGGACAGAATTTTCTCTTTTGCCTCAAGTCGCCATTTTTCAAGCGAGGTACCCTCCTCGAGCGGCTCGATTCTCGTGGTCATCGCAAGCTTGATGTGTTCTTCTGTCAAAAAACGCGATATTCTCATAATATTATTCTGTATCGGCGCAAATAACTCAAAAATTGAGCCATTATAGGCTAAAACGGCTTCGTTTGTCAAGCCGTTAACGGCTGGAACCGACATTTTCCTTATGCCTTTCCGGGGTTCACATAGTTCATATGTGATTTATTTTTCAATCATTTAACAACTCAAAGGATATCTTGTTCCATAATGATAACTGGGGGTATATACTTAACTATTTAGAAGGCATAAAAAAAATCCATGAAATAAAACAAAATTCCTGATGCAATCGGATAATTTGGGCTATTGACTTATGGGTAGAAAAACCGTACTTTCCGGCTGGAAAAATCCGAGGCAGGATTATTTAATAATTAAATAAAATGCCGATAATTATATAGATAACAAACAGTTAACGAGGATTATTTGCCTTTATTCTCACAGCTTAAGAGAACTCATACCTGTGGCCAGTTAAGCCCTGCCAATATAGGCGCAAAAGTTCGTTTGAACGGCTGGGTGGATGGCTATCGCAATCTTGGCGGCCTTCTCTTTATTGACCTTCGCGACCGTTACGGTTTAACTCAAGTCGTGATAAATCCCCGGACTTTTGATTCACGGATGCTGGCGGAAGCCGAACGAGCCCGGCATGAATTTGTGGTGGCGGTAATCGGTACCGTGCAGGAGCGACCTGAGGGAACGGTTAATCCCAAAATGCCGACGGGCGCAATTGAGGTAAATGCCGAAGCTTTTTATATCCTGGCGGAATCAAAAACCCCGCCTTTTGAAATCGTTGACGACACCAACGCCGGGGAATTATTGCGCCTGGAATACCGTTACCTGGACCTTCGCCGCAAACCCCTCCAGGAAAACCTGCGTATACGTCATGAAGCCACCATGGCAATCAGGAATTATTTGAACAGCCGCGGCTTTTATGAAATAGAAACCCCCCTGTTGATACGCTCCACGCCGGAAGGGGCTCGTGATTACGTGGTCCCCAGCCGGGTATCGAAGGGGAAATTTTACGCTTTGCCGCAGTCTCCCCAGCTTTTAAAGCAGATCCTGATGGTGGCCGGATTTGACCGCTATTTTCAACTGGCCCGATGTTTACGCGACGAAGACCTCCGTTCCGACCGCCAGCCGGAACATACCCAGATTGATATGGAGATGTCCTATGTTACACCGGAGGATGTTTTCGAAGTCGCCGAGGGTATGATGGCAGACCTTTTTAAAAGAGTTCTGGAGATTGAAATCAGTACCCCGTTTCCGCGGTTTACTTTTGCCGAAGTTATGAGTCGCTGGGGCATCGACAAACCGGACCTTCGGTTTGGTATGGAAATTACGGACTTGAGCGATATTGTCAAAAACTGTGATTTCAAGGTATTCGCTGACAACATCCGGTCCGGGGGGGTGGTCAAAGGGATAGTCCTCAAGGGCGGGGGCGGCTACTCCCGCAGGCAGGTTGATAACCTTACCGAGCTGGCCAGAAGTCATGGTGCCGGCGGCTTGGCTTATGTACTTCGTTCTGAAACCGGGGATAAGTCGCCGCTTTTAAAATTCATCGGGGAAACAGTAATGAATGAGCTCTGCCGGAAAGCCGGGGTGGAAACCGGTGATGCCCTTTTTATCGTTTCCGATAAGAAGCTGAAAACCGAAGCGATTCTGGGGCAGTTGCGGTTGTATCTCGGTCGTGAGCACGGTCTGATGAAGAAGGGTGAATACCGGTTTTTATGGGTTATGGATTTCCCGCTTTTTGAGTACAACGACGAAATGAAGCGGTTTGAAGCCATGCATAATATCGTATCTCATCCCCACGAGGAGGATTTACCGCTGATAGAAGCAGGCTTTTCATGTGAGCTTCCCGGCACCGACCTGAACCATCCGTGGCGGTGTGCCCGGGCCATGCAGTATGACCTGGTCGTCAACGGCTGGGAGATTGCCTCCGGCGGTCAGCGGATTAACCGTAGGGATTTACAGGAAAAAATCCTGTCGATTCTCGGAATCGACCGGGAGCGGGCGGAGCGGATGTTCGGCTTTCTGTTAAGAGCATTGGAATACGGTGCCCCTCCGCACGCCGGGATTGCCCCGGGGCTGGACCGGATAGTATCCCTGATGGTCGGCAGTGAATCGATACGCGATGTCATTGCTTTTCCCAAGACCACCAACGCCGTATCGCTCATGGACGGTTCGCCAACGGCTATCGAACCGGCGCAGCTGGAAGAGCTTGGCTTAATAATTAAAGGAGAAAAATAAATTAACGCCAGTATGGAAATGGACATAAAAAAAACCCGCACTTTCGATGCCGCTGAGATAGACCAGCGCCTGCTTTTCGGTCAGAACGATGTTTTCTTGAGGATAATCGAATCACGTTTTTTATGTAAAATAATCGCCCGCGGCGAGAAGGTCATTATCGAAGGTCCCCCGGAGGATGTCGAGCGGGTTTTGCGTCTTTTAAGTGACCTGGTGACCCGCCTTAAGCTGGGGGATATTATTACCGAACAGTATCTCAATTATGCCATTGCCATGGTTCAGGAAAATGGCCAGGGACCGGCAAAGGCCATTTCCACGGAAGCTCTTTTAACCAGTGCTTTGAAAAAAGCCATCAAACCCAAAACCATCGGGCAGTCTCAGTATGTTGAGGCCGTGGACAAGAATGACATTGTTTTTTCCATCGGTCCGGCGGGTACGGGGAAAACCTACCTGGCGGTGGCGATGGCGGTCGCGGAACTTAAAGCCAACCGGGTCAACCGGATTGTCTTCACCCGCCCGGCGGTGGAAGCCGGGGAGTCCCTGGGATTTCTGCCGGGCGATATCCGGGCCAAAGTCGACCCGTACCTGCGGCCGGTCTATGACGCTCTTTACGATATGCTCCAACCGGACAAGATTCACAAACTGCTGGAAATTGGGGTAATCGAAATAGCGCCCCTGGCGTTTATGCGGGGACGGACGCTCAATGAAGCTTTTGTCGTGCTCGACGAAGCTCAGAATACGACCAGCGCCCAGATGAAAATGTTTTTGACCCGGATCGGGGAAAAATCCAAGGCCGTCATTACCGGTGATATCACCCAGATTGACCTGGACGACCGGCATGCCTCGGGCCTGGTCAAGGTGCAGACGATACTGAAAAATATCCGGGGCATAAAATTCATCTATTTAACCGAAAAGGATGTTATCCGTCATCATCTTGTCCAGAATATCATCAAGGCTTACGAAAAATACGAAAATCTTAAGAAGAAATCTTAAGGCGAAAAGGAGATTCGCCGGGTGTTTTCGATATTACTGAAATTAAAACGCAGAATTAAAAAGCTTTTAAAAGTCCAGACTGAAAGCCGCCAGCAAAGCGGGCAAACGGTTCGTTCCAAGACTATCAAATACCTGTTACTGGTGGTATTCTCGGTTCTGATTGCGGTTTTTTATACCGGTGAGGACGTTTACGAACCGCTGGATATACCCCGTACGGGTGAAACCGCTCAGCAGGATATCCTGGCGCCGTTCGATATAACGGTTTACAAATCGGACCGGGAGATAGCGGATGAAGAGGAGCAAATCCGTTTTTCCATTCCTTTTGTCATTGATTTTGATACCACTCTGAGCAACAGCGCTTTTGACGGGCTGAGGGATTTTGTCAAACTGGTCGATTCCCTGCGGTCTTTAAGAGGTGCCGGCGACTCCGTAAAGCGCCAGGAACATATCGGTATTCTTTCCCTAAGGTATCCGCTTTTAAGTCAAACCGTGTTGGAACGGGCGCTGGATAAAAGCCTGAACCTTAATAAGGTTTTAGTTTCTCTGGAGAGAATTTACAGCGAAGATATTTACAAGGTCGGGGTGCTTCGGAATCTTAAGGATATTCCCGCCAGCCGTAACAAGATGGTGGTTATAAAAAGAGCGCAGCGGGAAACGATTCATCAGCGGGACCAGCTTAAAGATGTCGCCATGGTTTTCGGCCAGCTGGTCAGCGCCCTCAACCGGCTGGGCACGACGGATTCCATCGATGTCGATTTTTATTACCTGGTCGGAAAAAACTTCATCCAGCCCAACCTCTGGGTCAACATGGAGGAGTATGAACGCCGGGTAAACGAACAACTGGTCCAGGTGTCGAACATCCGCAAAGTGGTTAAAGCCTCGGACATTATAATTCGGGAAGGTCAGAAAGTCACGGAGCCAATAGAAGAGATTTTACTGGAAATGGCCCGCCTGCAACATCTCCAGGCCGTCAAGGAAGGCTGGTTGGTGGCGTTTCTGCCGGTGCTGGCACGGATTATCCTGGTGCTGACGATTTTCACCGCCCTGTATCTGTTTTTGTTTTATTTTCGCAAGGAAATTTTTCATTCCAATCCCAAGCTCCTGGCGCTCTTCATGGTTTTTGCCATCCAGCTGTTTCTTGTTTACATGGTCAAGTTTTTCGGGGGTATTTCCATCTACCTTTACCCGGTGGCTGTTCTGCCCATCATGATAACGGTCTTGTTCGATGCCGAAGTGGGCATTCTTTCAACCATTATCCTGGCACTGTTGTTTGGCATTCTGCATCGATTCAATTTCAATATCACCTTGATGACAATGATAGTCGGTATGACCGCCTGCTTCACTTCCCGGACAGTCCGCAAGCGGTCGCATTTTTACCGGATAATGCTCTCGATCGTTCTCAGTTACGTGTTGTTGATTATTTTTGTCGAGAATATCAAGTTTGTTCCCAACCCGGATATCCTCGAGGATGTCCTGTTCGGGGCGGTCAACGGTATTGTGACCATACCGATAATCATTTTCCTGCTACCTTTTTTTGAATCGCTGTTTGGTTTCACTACCGATTCGACGCTTCTGGAGCTTTCCGATTTGAACCATCCGCTTCTGAAACGGCTGGCGCTTGAGGCACCGGGGACGTATCATCACTCGATAATTATCGGTAATCTGGCCGAGGCGGCCGCCAAAGCCATCAACGCCAATTCACTTTTGGCCCGGGTGGGGTCATATTATCATGATATCGGGAAGATGGAAATCCCCGAGTATTTTGTCGAGAACCAGCTCGGCGTAACCTCGAAGCACGAATCCCTGACCCCGACCATGTCGTCCTTAATTCTCTCCTCGCACGTGAAAAAGGGCCGGGTGCTGGGCGAAGAAGCGGATATACCGGATGATGTTCTTAATTTTATCGAGGAGCATCACGGTACCATGGTTATGAGTTATTTTTACAACCGCGCCCTGGAGCAGGGGGCGGAGCCCTCGACTATCGACAAGTTCCGTTATCCCGGACCGAAACCTCAGACCCGGGAAACCGGGATTGTCATGCTGGCCGATGCCGTGGAAGCGGCCAGTCGTACCCTGGAAGACCCCAAACCGGCTCGGATTAATAATCTTATCCAGCGGATAATCAATGACCGGTTTCAATCGGGCGAACTGGAAGAATGCCCTTTGACTCTAAGAGACCTGGCCCTTATCAAAGAAGCTTTCGCCCAGGTTCTTATAGCCGCCTTCCATCAGCGGGTAGTCTATCCCAAGAAGGAAGACGAGGAGTAAATGTTATTAAGGATATACAAGGAAACCCCATCCCGAATACCGGTTACGAAAATCAAACGTTTATTTGAAAAAATTACTTCCGGCGAAGCCGGTTTTACCGGTCCGGGGACGGTTAATCTGATTATCACCAAGGATAAAAATATTCGTCGTCTTAACCGTTCTTTCCGTCGCCAGGACCGGGCGACCGATGTTCTTTCTTTTAATATCGATGCAGCCACCGATGACACCGATATTTTCGGAGAGATTTATATTTCCGCTCCCACGGCCCTGAAACAGGCGGCTTTCTACGGGGTCAGCCCGGCGGCGGAATATCTGCGTCTTTTCTGTCATGGTCTTCTACATCTTGCCGGTTATGACCACCGGACAAAAAAGGACGAAAAGGAAATGCAAAGTCGTACCGAACATTATCTGGGTACGGTCGGGAGTTGAGAGGCTGATGCTGGAATTTGTTTTTTTATTTGTAATCATCGGTTTTTACCTGTCGGCGTATATTGTGTCTTTTTATTCCCTGGCGGTCTATATCGACCCGGATGATGTAGTCACTCTCTTCACGAATATTTCCCGGCGCCAGCGGGAGGCTCTCAAGAAACTGGCTGACGACCCCCGGGCTTTCATGCAGATCGCCACGGTTTACAAATCGTTTGCCCTGATTGTGGTGACCGTTTTAGCCGGGTACTTTTTTCAATATCTGGCCCGGACATTCGGGCTGGACATCCTTTATGTTTATCCGGCGGGTTTTCTTCTCGTCTGGGTTCTGCAGATATTCTGTGTGGAGTATCTGGCGCGCCGGGCCGCCCGCAAAGCCCTCAAGGCTGCCATGCCCCGGTACCTGTGGCTGATTACCCTTATTTATTTTATTTTTTTTCCGGTGGTCAGTGCCTATCGCCGGGCTTTGAAACGAATCAACTCCGAAGAACAGGTTTCTGAGAAGGAAAAAGAGGACATCGTCGAACGGGCTATCGAAACCCTGGCCGAACAGGCTGGCATAAGCCAGGTTATTATCGAAAAAGATGAAAAAGAAATGATCGGCCAGATTTTTCTTCTGGATGAAACCGTCGTCAGGGAAATAATGGTTCCCCGCATCGATATTGTCGGCATTGAAAAGTCGATGAGCTTTGTTGAAATTCAGGAACTGGTGATTGAAAACGGTTATTCGCGCTATCCCGTCTATGATGAAAATATCGACAAGATTTTGGGTATCGTCTATGTCAAGGACCTTTTTAACCGGATGCCCGAAAGAGGCGAGGAGTTTGTCATAAAAAATTACCTTCGCAAACCATATTTCGTTCCGGAATCGAAAATAATCGGTCATTTGTTGCGTGAATTCCAGCTGAAGAAGCTGCATATCGCATTGGTGGTGGATGAATATGGCGGCGTAGCCGGCCTGGTGACGCTCGAAGATATCCTGGAGGAAATTTTCGGTGAAATCCAGGATGAACATGACAGTGAAGAAGCTGAAATTAAGAAAATCGCCTCCAACACCTTCCTGGTGGATGCCGGCATGATGGTCGAAGAATTGCAGGACCACCTGAATACCAACTTTCCCCAGGGTGAATATGACACTGTCGGCGGCTTGATTTACGACCTGGTTGGTTCGGTACCCCGGGAAGGACATAAGATTCGCTGGCATAATCTGATTTTTGAAATTGATAAAGTGGAAGGTCAGCGGATTTTAATGGTCAAGGTGCACAGGAAGTAAATTTCCCTGTATCAGGAACTTCGTACTAATTAAATCTTGCCCGGCCCGGTTGGCCTTAATATCCTGTCAAATAAACCTAAAACGGGAGCTGATAAGGTACTCAAAAACCAGCTTCCGGGGACGTATATATTGTTGTGTTGAGAGAACTGATTCCCAAAGTCGCTGTTGTTAAGGCGAACTCATATGAACGCCGCTACCTGGACGAGAGATTGCGGGATTTGTTGCGCCTGATCGGCGGCCTGGAATCTTATGTCAAACCGGGGATGAAAGTTCTGCTGAAACCGAACCTTCTCTCCGCCAAGCCGCCGGAATGGGCGATAACCACACATCCGGAACTGGTGGCCGCGGTGGCGGAGATGGTTCGTGCCCTGGGGGCGGAAGTTAAAATCGGCGATTCCCCGGCCGGAGCCAAAACCGGCATTAAAAGAGTCTGGGACAACACCGGTCTTGCCCATATTGCTTCCCGTGATAACCTGGAGCTGGTCGGGTTTGAACGGGCCGGGACGAGACCTCTCAAGGTTGACCGGAGTACCTATTATGTTTCCCGTCCCGTACTGGAAGCCGACCTGGTCATTAATCTGCCCAAGTTGAAAACGCATGTGTTGACCCTTATGACCGGGGCTGTAAAAAACATGTTTGGTGTCATCCCCGGTTTCCGCAAGGGGATGTATCATAAAGAAGCGCCGAATCCAAGGCATTTCGCCCGGGTGGTGGTGGATATTTTTTCCACCGTACAACCCGCTTTGAATATTATGGATGCCATCTGGGTGATGGAAGGTGACGGACCGGCCTCGGGGACGGTTCGCCCCGGTAATATGCTTCTGGCTTCAACCGATGCGGTGGCCATGGATACTGTGGCGGCCTCAATCATGGGACTGAACCCTCAAAAAGTACACACTATCAGGTATGCCGCGGATGCCGGGCTGGGGATTGGCTGGCTGGAAGGGATAGCGCTGGTCGGTCATAGGCTGGGGGAGCTAAAGTTGGATAATTTCAAACTGACCTCCAATCTGGGGATGGAACTTCTCCCCAAATTTCTGATGGATGCCGTTGGACCATTTGTCTGGATGCGTCCCAAAGCCGATGAGAATATCTGCCTAATGTGCGGCGAATGTGTGAAATCCTGTCCAACCAGAGCTATGAAACAACCCGACGACGACTCTACTCCCATGGTGGATAAAGACTTATGTATCAATTGCTGGTGTTGCCATGAAATCTGCCCCGAGAATGCTATATATATAACCAAATCCTGGTTAGCTCGAAAATTCATCCGCTGAATTGTCTTCTTACTTGTTTTTGGCGCAAATTTTGCGAAGTCTATAATATTGCTTGACAAGACGATAGCCTTTTTATAAATTAAGAGTGGCAAAATATGCGTTTTTTTTATAAACATTTTTTTGTTGAAAACGTTTTGTAAACAGATACTTTAATATAATTCAGGAGGCAGTGTAATGCATTCAAAAAACAGTTTTATTTTTTTACTGCTTTTAGCGGTAGTGATTGTTTGCTTTGTTACTGCTCCTGTCTTCTCTGGTAACGGCAAGAGTGATGGTTATCCCTGGGATGCGGATGATACGGGCGATGAAGTTCCCGGCGATATTCCCAATGATGATCCGGATACCACTACCAGTCAGAGCTTCGTTATCTTATTTGTGAACAATCCCAATCCTAATCCCAATCCTACCCTGAACAATTTCATTGATGGTTTTTCCTCTTATTTTGTCTATTTCTTTATGACTAACCTGTTCAACCATCAGCCAGATGCCTGTTTTTACATTACCGAGATTGAAAGGAGCCTTAACGAGAAAGCAATCAAACAAAGCTTCTCAGCGCAGTAAGAAAATGTTTAGCTAAAAGAAAAAGTATAATGCAGATTCCCTCACAAAAATATACTTTTGATAAACGCCTTTTGGCCGTGGAAGAGCTGTTAAGACAAAGGCAGTATCAGATAGCACAGAAGGAGTTTGCTCTTTTAAAAGAACAGGAGTTTGAAGCTGTAGAGCATGAGCTGGGCCTTTTTCTTCTGCTACAAGCGGAGATAAGGTTTTATGAAGGTGTTTTTCGGAAAGCCGTCGAATCGGGTCTGATGGCCGCAAGGATTCTGGCCGGCTTTCCGTTAAATCGTCATTATGGCCGGGTCCAGTTAACTCTTGCTAAGGCCTACTCTCAGATAGGTGATTTAAAGAATGCGGAAATCAGGGCTCGTGACGGTTTGGCCGAGTTTCGCCGGGCTGGTGATATGGTAGGTCAGATCGATTCCCTGAACGAGCTGGCGCGTATCGCTTTTTATCGCGGTAACTTTTCCAAAGCTCTTGAATATTTGGACGAAGCCATTGAGAAAGCCGTTGATAATCCGCGAAAGTTAATGCAGCTTACCGGTAACGCTGCTATGACCCGGGTTCTTGCGGGTCAGTGGCATCAAGCGGAAACCGACCTTATTAAGGCTCTTAATTTTAATATTGAAACCCATCAAGAGACAGCTCAGGTTAACAATTTACTTTCTCTTGGCTATCTTTATCTTAAACGTCGGGAATTCAACCCGGCCGCACGTAATTTTGAAAAAGCCCTTAAGATTATCGAAAAACTTGACTTGAAGTGGGAAAAGGTTATTTACCTTGAATTCTGCGGGGAACTGGCTCTTGACAAGGGCGATATTTATCAAGCCAAGAATTATCTTTACGAAGCCTATAAGGAATCTTTGTTGCTTTCGCCTTCGAATACCCTTGTATCCCAATCGTGCCGTCTGCTGGCCGAGGTGGAGCTGGCTCTTGATTATGTTGAAGAAGCCATGAAATACGGGCAAAAAGCTCTTGAAGTTGCCCAGAAGATTGGGGAAAGAGCGGAAGTAGGCATGGCTTACCGCGTGATTGCCAGGGTTTATGCCATTCGTTCGGAACATAAGGATGCTCTGGAGTATATTCAGCGGGCGGTGGAAATTCTTCGTGATGTCGATTTTCCGTTTGAGCTGGCCCGGACGTTACTGGTATCGGCGGAAATAAGTCAGATGGCTGAAATCGATGAATTTGAAAAAATTCAGGCGACTTATGATGAAGTCAAACGGCTTTTCAAGCGGTTGAAAACCAATTACTGGCTGGCCGAAACTGATTTTAAGGCGGGAATATATGCCTGTCAGAGGGGCAACCTCTCCCGGGGATTTAAAAAGCTGAGCCGGGCGGAGAAAACCTTTGCCGCTCTGGGGGAGAAAAGTAAAGCCCGTGCGGTTAATCAGTTCGTACAATCAATGGCTGACCAGGCCATTGCCCTGTCTATCTCCGATGAAAATGAATTTAAGATTTTCGGTAATCTTATCACCCGCGACGAAGTGCATGACCTCAAGACCGGCCAGATGGAAGAAATAATGAATATTCTGTTAAAACGAACCGGTGCCAACCGGGCGATTATATATTATCCGGATTATGAAAATAATCCCGTTATTTCATCCTTTTCGATGTCACCTTTCCAAGTCAAAAAATTTGCTGAAAATATTCAACAACTGCTGGGCCAGGAGATTTCTCTTAATCGTCCGACCTTACTTCTGGACTGCCGGCGCGATCCTTATATCAATGACCTGTTTCCGGATGATCCGGATCTGATTGCTTCGATCATAGTTGTTCCCATGCAGAGTCATAATTCCCATTGTTTTCTCTATCTGGATAAGAAATCCGATAATAACACTTTGAATCCTTTCAGTCAGACGGAACTTAATTTCGCAGTCGGTTTTTCCGACATCCTGGTTTTCAAAGCGGCGGAAATGCAAAAGAAGAAACTTATCGAGGATAACCGTCGTCTCAAAGCCCAGTTAATGGAAAAAGCCGCCTTTCCCAATATTATAACCCAAAACAGCCAGATGCTTGAAGTGCTGGCGCAGGTCAACCAGGTTATTGATTCAAATATTTCGATTTCTATTGAAGGGGAGACCGGGTGCGGTAAAGATGTTCTGGCCCGGGCAATTCATTATAATTCCTGTCGTCGGGATAAACGGTTTATTTCGGTTAACTGTGCCGCTTTGCCGGAAACGCTGCTGGAATCAGAACTGTTTGGCTATAAACGCGGGGCCTTTACCGGTGCCGCCAGTGACAAACCGGGTCTTTTCGAGGAAGCTGACGGCGGCACATTCTTCTTTGACGAAATTGCCGATATGCCTTTGACCATCCAGGCCAAGATTCTCCGGGTACTCGAGGAGAAGGAAATTGTCCGTCTGGGCGAATCGGTACCGCGGAAGGTGGATGTCCGCATCATTTCCGCTACCAACAAAAACTTGAGGGAAGAGATGAAGAATAATTACTTCCGCCAGGATCTGTTCTACCGTTTGACCGCTCTTACTTTCCGTCTGCCGCCTCTGCGTGACCGGAAAGAGGATATTCCTCTCCTGGTGGAACATTTTCTCGAAGGCAGTAATAAGGAGATGACCCCGGCGGTAATGAAATACCTGGTGGCCTATGACTGGCCGGGTAATGTTCGCGAACTGGAAAATGAAATAAAAAAACTGGTGCTTCTGACCGGGGGTAATAAGAAGATTGAAACGGATATATTGTCCCGCAAGATTATTGCTTCCTACCAGTCCGGAAATTCGATTCAGCCCGATATTGCCGAGCCTTATTCCGAAGTGGCCTTTAATGAAAAATATTCCTTGTATGATTTCCTCTCAAGATACGAAAAGATGTTTATTATCAAGGCTCTTAAGGAATATAAGGGCATAAAGAAACATGCCGCAGCCAGTCTTAATATCCCCGAATCCACCCTGCGACTGAAAATCAAGCAATACGATATTGACCTCAACCACCTCGACTCGGTGGATTAAAATCGTTTTAAGGTTATCATGGACCACTTGTTACAAGGGGTATTTTTGTTTATACTCTTCGGTATGAAGTCGGCTTATTTTTATGCGCACGAAAGCGGTAATCCTTATTTTAATATGGCTTTCGACGAATGGCTTTTATCCCGTGCCGTCAAAGAACCCGGCACGGTATTTCTAAGACTGTACCGCTGGCAACTGGGGGCAATCACTTTCGGTTTTAACCAGCACCGGGAAACAGCTATTGATTTTTCCCGGCTTGACGGTACTCCCGTCATAAGGCGTATCACCGGCGGCCGGGCTATCTATCATGACCCGTCCGAGTACACCTATGCCCTGGCACTCAACAGCGACGGTTTGGAAAACACTTGTCTGAATGGTTCCTTATCGGCTACTTCCAGAGCAATCGCCGGGGCGCTGGTTCATTTTCTGTGCTCGCTGGGGATTGTGACTGATTATGTCAGAAAATCATCACGGGAAAATGCCCGGCCGGATTTTTTTCATAAAGCTCCCTGCTTTGCCTCCCGGGCCAGATACGAATTGGTTTCTGAAAATAATAAAATTGTAGCTTCCGCCCAGAAAAGATTCGGAACTTCGCTTTTACAGCACGGTTCCATAAAACTATTCGGTGTAATTACCCATCCAGCTTTGGATAATAGCATAACCCATCCACCATCAAACCATGAACTTCTTGCAGGAAAAGAATTTAAAGAAATTTCACATATCTTTCTTAAGGTCATGAGTAATTTTTTTAACCTTGATATCACACCCGTGAAAAATTATCCGGAAGAGGAGCTGAGGGTGTTGCGACAGATGGAAAATTTTATAAAAAAAAATGCCTTGAGTAAGCGTCATGTATTAAACAAATAGATGGTAGCAATAGTCTTATATGATAGGAGCTTAATATATTGAGGGGAAAAAATCGCTTGACTTCTATGACCTTTTAGGACTATCTTTTGAGTTTGAAAGGAGTGCGAAAAATAAGCTCCAATTAATGATAGGGTTAAAAACGTATTTTTGATGAGGATAGGTTGGAAGAAGCAAAGATTCCTTACCGCTTTGTCTCAACTCCCACTAAAACATAAGTAACGATAAAAAGCATGATTTAAATATCTCAAGGAGGAAATGTAATGTTCGATAAAAAGAGGTTCTATTTTCTGCCAGTGATTTTCCTGGTCGGCCTGCTTATGTTACCTTCGGCAGTATTTGCCGCAGCTTTCGGTCAGATAAAAGGAACGATCACTGATGCCGAAACGGGGGAACCTGTTGTAAATGCCTCGGTTTTGATAGTAGGCACCAGAGTGGGTAATTTTACCGACCTTGATGGTAAATATATAATTCCGCGCCTTGAACCTGGTACTTATACTGTCAAAATCTCTTCTATCGAATATAATACCGTCGAAATAACGAATGTTATCATTAATGCTGACCTGACCACCGAAGTATCACAGAAGATGACGCGGAAGGTGAGCGATCTGGATAAAACCATAGTCGTAACTGGCAAGCAGGATGTGATTGACCGTTTTGAGACGGAAAACAAGTTGACCATAACCCAGGAGACGATTAAGCATAAACCGGTGCAGACGGTTGATGCTCTTCTATCCCAGGTTGCCGGGGTTCAGACGACGACCACCGGGGAAGTTTTTATTCGCGGCGGTCGCGCCGGTGAAATTTCCTACATCGTCGATGGTGTGCCTATTGGCGACCCGCTGGGCGGTATCGGACAGACCGGCGCCAACCTGTCGCTGGTATCCGGTTCCATTCAGGAAATTCAGATTATTAAAGACGGTTTCGACCCTGAATATGGTGATGCCTTAAGTGGTATCGTGAAAATCTCCACGCAAACCGGTTCCAAAGACAACACTCGTTTGAATTTCCAGTATATCACCGATGATCTGGGTAATGCGAAGCTGAATAAATATTCCCGTAACTATGATTATGCCCGGTTTTCCATTTCCGGTCCGGACCCGATATTCAAAAACAAAGTGTTGCCGGCTCTGGGGCTTAATTTCCTTGAGGACAAGGAGCTTACCTATTATTTCTATGCCGAGGTTGATAAAGACGACGGCTTCTACCAGTACAATTCTTACGACACTCCCAAAACCCGGAACACTTATGCTTTCTTCGACCTGTTCGGTATCAAGGTGCCGGAGCGTTTGAATAACCGTTATTACTGGATGGGAAATATTAAATTCCGTCCCAAACAAAATATGAAATTCATTCTTTCGTATAAAAATTCGCAGCGTCACGGTACCGGTTTCGGCTGGGATTACCGTTATTCTTCCGCTACGGCTCCGGTCTGGGAAGAAGACTGGAAATCGCTTTCGCTGGAGGTTTCACAATCGATTTCAAAAGACATGAACTATGAGCTGGTTCTGTCGTATTATACTTTCAGATATAATTCAAAACCCGGCGACCCCAATAATCCCGGGCGGGGGTTGAGCCCCGAAGAATTCACCCTGGATTCGGAATGGGAAAGTTTCCAGGATCGTAACGGCAACGGTGTTTATGACGCCCCGGAACCGATAATTAACCTGTATCCCGATTCCACCAGCTATGGTACGGATTTTAATGGACCGGCTTACACTTTCGGGGAATTACTGATTGATCAAAACATTCAGGGTAGTGATTATTCATTTTCCAGCTTCCGTTTCAACAATAACGGTTATATCGATGATCTTGAAGGCGAACCCTTTATCGATATCAACGGTAACGGAGTATGGGATGCCGGCGATATCCTTTATGATAAGAACGGTAACGGACTTCTGGATGCAGGCCGGGTTTCCAATATTAACAACCGCACACCGGAACCTTATACCGACGGGGATTCCATTCTGGGTGAACCGTTTACGGATATCAACGGTAACGGGGTTTACGACGCCGGTATCGATATTTTTATACGGAGCACCACCTTGGCCAATCATGATTTGAACCATAATGGTCGTTACGACGGTCCCTGTCAGTTGGGTACACCGGGCTGTAACTGGGAACCCGGAATTCCGTTTTTGGACCGCAATGGTAATGGTGTTTTTGACGGCCGCAATTATCAGTATGATCCCGGTGAACCTTATGAAGACATTAATGGTAATGGTAGGTACGATTACGGCGGCAGTTATAACTTTTTGGACCCGCTTAACTATAGTCAGGACGTTTCTTGGTCACAGCGTGAAATTGAGCGCCTGCGCGGTGAAATTAAAATTTTCCGCCAGTTGGGACCTCATGAATTAAAAGGTGGTTTTGCTTTCCGTCACGAATCCTTTACTTTTGAAGATATCGAGCGGGTATATATTCTCTATACTGGGCGTTATGACGGCGGTCCGTATCCGGACCGCGGCGCTTTCCGCGATGTCTTTAATTACAGCCCCATGGGCGGTACGGGTTATATTCGTGACAAACTGGAATATGGTTCCATGATTGCCTCCCTGGGAATCCGCTGGGATTTCTTTATTCAGGATACTGACAGTCTCATTGAAGTGGCTCGAAATGACGACCTCGGTTCCGGTATTATTTACGGTGACCGGCATAAGATTTCCCCGCGTATCGGATTTTCCTACCCGATTTCCGATAAAGCCAAGGTGCATTTCAACTACGGTCACTTCTATCAGCTGCCTGATTATCGTTATATGTATGCCCGAAATACTTCTTCAGTCGACCAGAACGATGTCGTGGGCAATTACAACCTCGATTATCAAAAAACCATTCAATACTCTTTTGGTGTGAAATATGCTATGACCGAGTTCTATTCACTGGATATTTCCGGTTACTTCAAGGATGAGTTTGACAAGATAAATAGTAAACAGGTAAAAGTGGGCGGTTTGACCCGGCAGCAGTATCGGAACTCCGATTATGGCCGAAGCCGCGGATTTGAAATCACTCTGGAAAAACGCGGCGGCGGTTATGTCAACGGCCAGGTTAACTATACTTACGCTTTTGCTTATGGGAAAGCCTCCCAGGCGAACGAAGATTATCTGAGTGATTTCTACCTGTCACGGGAACCCCTGTCTGAAGCCCCCATGGATAATGATATTCGTCACTCCCTGAAATCGGCCATCCAGATTTATATCCCCAATACGGTGAAGCCCCGCGTTTTCGGGTTGCCGATTCCCAACGGCTGGTCATTGTCGATTGAATCCATAATTGAAAGTGGCCGTCCGTTTACTCCGGATAGAAACTATCCCAATATTTCTCAGGAAACGGCCGAATCGATCGAACGTAATTCGTTGCGTTATCCTTCGACGGTGGTGTTTGATATCCGCTTTAACAAGGATTTTTCACTCTTCGGTCTGGAATACAGCTTCATCTGCTGGGTGGAAAATGTGTTCGATTCGCGGAACGTCACCTATATATATTCCAACACGGGACGTCCCGATACCCGGCAGAATATTTCCCAGGTCATATATGGAGGAACTCAGTATGACCTTAATCCTTATAACTGGGATTACGGTCGGCAGATCAGGTTAGGTTTGGAAGTTAACCTGTAAGCTTCGGAAAAGAAAAAAGTTGATATGTTAATAGATGAGGTTGAGATGAATATGAAAAAAATGCTTCCAGTGTCGCGCAGAAAGAGATACACCAGTTTGGGCTTTTTAGGTTTGTTATGTCTGTCGGTACTGATACTGATTTCAGTGCCGAATACGGTTCATGCTCAGGCTAAAGTGGGTACCACCGGGGTTCAGTTTCTCGAATTGGGAGTATCGGCTCGGGCGATGGGCATGGCGGATGCTTTTACGGCCGTATCCGACGACATTTCGGCGGTATATTATAACCCGGCCGGCTTGACTTCGCTCCTGGGACGGGAAGCCATGTTTACTTACATTAGAATGCCCGCCGACATTAACTACGGTTTTGGCGCCATTGGTTTTCCCCTTGAGTCCATCGGCGGGGTGCTGGGTTTCGGAGTCTATGGCCTGACCACCGGCGATATGATTGAACGGACTTATGAACAGGGTCCCGGTAACGGTACCGGGCGCGAATTCCAGGCTAACGATATCGCCATCTCCGTGGGTTACGGTCGTTATCTGACTGACCGCTTCTCGATCGGTTTCAATATCAAGTATATCGGTGAATATTACGCCGATGAGTCAGCAAGTGGCTGGGCGGCCGATGTCGGGACTTCTTATGATACCGGTTTCAGAGGATTCAAGATTGCCATGGTGATCACCAACTTCGGGCCCGACATGAACATGGTACAGCAGGATTATCCGTTACCCATCAATTTTAAATTCGGCAGTTGTATCAATATTCTGGAAAACCATGATAACTTTGTCACCTTCTCTATTGAAGGTACGCACCCCTCGGATAACCTGGAAAAATACAACATGGGTCTTGAATATATCTTCAAAGACCGCTTCATTCTGCGCTCGGGTGCCCGGATGCATTACAATGAAGACGGCTTTACCGCCGGTGGCGGTTTGAGATTCCCGTTCGGAGAAGACGGGGAGCTTCGTTTCGACTATGCTTTCCAGGACTTTGGTATCCTTACCGAAATTCACCGCTTTAGTATGTTAATTGCGTTTTAATGAGGATGGAGATAACAGATGACTTTTAAAACTAAATATTACGGACGAACGACGGTTCTGACGGTTTTGGCTCTGATGATATTGATACTCTCCTCCCTGTATCTCTCCAGCTGTTCCGACCGCATCAGTGGTACCCAGACCGCCAATCGTCCCCCTCTGGTTTATTTTGTCAATATACCGCCGGATGGTCATAAGGAATCTTATAACGATGTTATTCACTGGGTAGGTACGGATTATGACGGTCAGGTGGTCTTGTTCCGCTATGTCGTTGTGAAAGCCTCTTATATCGACACCGCCGCCGGTGAAACTCCGCAGACGTTTGCCCAGAATTTGAAGTCGATGTCGAAGGACATTACTTCGTTTGTAGTCGATGGCGATACCCTGGCGTGGACCTTCCTGCCGGTAACCGTCGATAACCCGCAAACGTCGCAGATTGTACCCATGTCGGCCAGCCTGACCAACCCGGTTCTCGAATACGTACCGCAGTACGTGTTTTTGCAGGCTTTCGATAATTTGGGCACATCTTCGGAAGTCGTTTTCAAACTGATTTTAAGAAATGACTATCCCCCGGATACCCGGATTATAGGTATTGACGTGGCCCGGGAATATATCAATGCCAAACAGGCCGGTGGCGTCAATACCGGTATTCCGGTTCGATGGCAGGGGTCCGACCCCGACATTGAAGATACTCTCTTTGAATTCCAATGGAAACTGTATGGTCCATACATGTCCGATTCCATCAACGGTTCCGTTTACGAAGAGGTGGTCGATTCCTTCGTTAAAATCGTGTTTCTTACCCGGACGGCGGAACTGTTCTTCTGGCGTGACGGCAGTAACAGTTATTTTGTTCTGGTGGATTCTTCTTATGTCTGCGACACCGTAGCCGATACCTGTTGGGTGGATATTGATTCGCAGATTAAATATGTTGATAGTTTTATTCCCATCAGAGACAGTCTCGGGCAGTGGGGTATTTATGGCCAATTTGACACCCTGTTTGATTTTAATGACCCTGATTTTATTGCCAACCCGGATTATAACCAGCTTCGTAAGACTTCCAACGGCTGGATAACTACCACCCGGGATACTCTATACGATATTTTCCCGGACCTGGATGACCCGGAAGCGGATACTACCCGGAAGATGAAATTTTTCTTTGTTGCGCAGGCGCGTGATGCCGCCAAGGTGGTGGATTTGACTCCGGATTACCGGATTGTGAATGTCATTCAACCCAAATATGAACGGGATATTCTGGTTGTTGATTGTTCCAAATTGGCTACACGTATCAATGCCCCTTATAAGAACATTCCTCAGAATGTCGATACTGCCCTTAATTACTGGGATAAAGTCATTCATAACTGGAATCCTGATACTGATTTTGATATCACTCCTACCCCGGGCGGTCAATTCATTGACTATTATTATACTAATAAAGGGGGCGATAAAATACCTTTACGCCTTTTATTGCAGCATAAAATCGTTATTCTCTATAATGATGATATTATGGCGGCAGGCATAACATCGGGCCCTGGTGGTTTGCCAACCTCGGTAGGCCGGAACGTTTATACGGCTCTTGAAGCTGGTGTTAATGTCTGGTTGACAATGCGGGCACCGATTGTCGGCAGTACCTCGGTCAGCCCTTACGTGGGGGGGAATTTTCTTATCCCGGACAACGAATACTGTACCCATTTTGGCGTTGACCCGAATTACGGTATGGTTTATTCCGGGTGGGCTTATCATGCTTTTGATATAAACGCTGATTCCATCCGTGTTGATGGAGTGTATGTTCCCAACCCGCAGAAAAGAGCCCACCGCCGTATCGAAGACTTTATCGGAGCGGTCAGTTTAAACCCCGTTAAGTGGCCGAGTCTTGAAATTGATACTGTTCTTCTCTTGCAACGTTATAGATGGTTCAATGATGTAGGTAGTATTTACGGTTTTTCCTATAATGATAACCGGGGTATGTATTATTATGACCCCAGGGTTTTCAAACCGGCTGGCTTACGAGCTCTGCCCGAAGTTAACTGGGCTACTCGAATTTATGGTACGGAAGGCATGTATCTTTATAAGTCTTATTACGGTCTTGACCACCCGCTTGGATTCGATTATTCCTTCGATGGTGCTCCTGTCGCGCACCGGTATAACACCGGGTTGTACAAAACCGTGCATTTCTGTTTTACCCCGCTGAGTATCAAGGAAGACCAGATGCAGGTGGTTATCGATTCTGTCCTGAACTGGTTGTATCCGGAGGGACTGTTATCGTCACCGCCGACCAGTCTTCGTTATCCCGATGCCAAGGTACCTATTTCCATGGCTCAAGCAAGAGCCAAGTACTGGAACACATTCATGAACGAGATTGACGAATCTAAAATCACCAAACCGACCGGTAAAAAGGTCGAACGGGTGATGCGATTTTAGTCGTCATAAAAGGTGAAAGCAAGAAGGGCCGGTTTGAAACCGGTCCTTTTTTATTGCGGCATCAGGGTACGCAAGCGGTTTATTTGAGAGTTATCCGGGAATTTGGCAACCGCCGTTTTATAAACTGAATCGGCGGCTTGCCGGTTGCCTGATGAAAGGTAACCGCTGATTAAATTAACATAGGCATCGCTAAGAGCGGGGTCAGAGCGGATGGCTTCCTGAGAATACCGGATGGAGTTAAGGAAATCCCCCCGGATACCAGCCAGATAACCCAGTTGATGATATGCTTTGGCTTTTTCATGGGCGATATTTTTCGGGCGGTTGCGAAAATCTTTGCTGAAGGCATAGTCGTCGGTTTCAATCGGCGGCGATTGGGCGGTAAGAGCCGCTTGCAGATATAACTCAGACCGGACGGTATCATGGCGATGGAGCATCAGGGCGGCGGCTTCGTTTAACAGATAAATATCACTGTTCGTTCTTTCCGTTGCGGATGCGATAAGTCCCGCCAGGCTGTCAGATGTAATATCCTCTTTGAGAGCAGCCGCCCTCAAATAAATCATGTTGGCAACGGGGTCGTATGGTTTTAAAGTCAGGGAAATGTTTATTTGCTCAAGCGCCCGGTCGATGTCGCCATTCACCAGGAACAGCGAGGCCAGATTGTTGTACGCCTTGGACCGTAGGGGGAAGTTATCTCTTTCCCGGCTGAAATAAAAAAGAGCCGAGTCGGTATTACCCATACGAAAATAACAGATGCCCAAATTTAGATTTGTTTCCAGGAAATTTTTGTCAAGATTCCAGGCCTGCTTGAGGTAAGTGATGGCTTTTGGATAATCGCGGGTATGAATATAATATAATCCCTGAGAGACCAGGGTCTGGGTAAAACCTTTCCGGCTGGGGGTGAAGAGGGTGTAAAATGAAAAAACAGCCAGCAGGATTATTACTGAAGTTACAGCCAGGGCCTTTTTAAGGTTGTCCCGGTAAAGAGTCATCAGAAAACTAAATCCGAAAACAGCCAGGATAATATAGTAGGGGAGTAACGGCAGTCGAAAACGGCTGCTGATAAAAAATAGGGAACTGCTTAAAATATAAATTAGCAATATCAGTATGATAAGGCGGCTTTCAAAACCTTGTTTCCAGGCCGCAAGCGCCCCGATAAAGGCCAGGGGGAAAAGCAGCCCGAAGCTTATCGGGTTGTATCTCAAATATGCCAACTTATAAAAGAAGGCATAGATATCGCGATTATTCGATATTTCCAGGTTGGCAACCTGAAAATACAACTTTTTCAGGTAAAGTATGATAAAAGTTCCGGGATTCGATACTATCCAGTTGAGCGCTTTTTTGGTCCAATAGGAGGAAACTTCGCCAGGACGTAATTTCCGGTGCATCGCCTTTTCCGCTTCATAAGTGATATCCTGAATATGCCAGTTAATGCCGAAGGGCTCGGGTAAGGTGGCCGAGGTACCGTCGGCCGCTTCGTTGTTGCCTATATATAAATTTATTCCTCCCTGGGAAGCAATCATAACCGGGTCATGAGCCACTATCAGGTTGCGGAGGAAAACGGGGGCAATCATCAGGATTACTCCAACCAGCAAGAAGGCGCTCGTTTTCAGGTTTTCCCGGGTGAGGGTTTTGTTTTTAAAAAGCAACATAATGGCAACGATTCCCACAACTATCAATCCGGTCGGGCGGGTGATCGAAGCCAGGCCGAATAATATTCCGGAGAGAAAAAGGATTCTTCTTAACTGGTTCTTCCGCCAGATTAAAAACAGATAGAGAGCCGCCTGCATAAGAACCATGAACAAAGGGTCTAAAAGCAACTCCCCTTCGAAAAAAATCATTATTGGTGAAAGTGCCTGGATTAAAGCTGCGCCCAACCCGATTTTGGAACTGAAAATTTTGCGTCCCAGAAGAAAAGTTAAAAAGACCGACACCAGGCCGATAGCCAGGCCGAAAAGCCGGCCTACCCAAAGGGAAGAACCGAAAAGAGCATACAATAAACCAAGGCAGTAAATATAGAAGGGCGCTCGGAAATAAGTAGTGTCGCCCCAGATGTTTCCGTTGGCGATCGTCTCAGCCCAGTGATGGTGGTAGTTATTATCTATCGTTAACTGGTCCCAGTCCGGCATCTGGGAATATTGCACTAGATGATAAATTCGAATAGAGACCGCCAGAATAAGGACAAAGAGGAGCCAATAAAATTCTTTTTTATGTTCATGTAATAGATTTTTCATTGCCTGACAATATAATTACTCCCTTTAAATTTATCTATAAAAAGGTGCAAGCCGGGTCACCTGTCCGTATTCATTTACTTCTCTTTGCATACCATGAATTTTAATATTCTTTCAGGATGAAAGCGGCATACCAGTCAGTCTGGACCTATCTTATTGAAATATATTGAGATACAATATGGGGGCAAGGCCGTTTTGCAGTCCGGTTCATATATTCATATAAATCCGCCCGTGGCATTTTCTTTGCTCAATAGGCTTTCGGACTTAATAAGAGGAGAAAAGATGAGCACACTTTTTCATAAATTTTTCTTCGTTGTCGGTCTTCTGATATTTGTTTTAATTAAGGTTCCGTTTCTTTTTGCCCAGCCGGAAATGTCTCCCCGCCTTGAGAGAATGCTTGACCAAAAGGCCATTTCCGACAGTACTGTAAGGATTATAGTTTTTTTGGATAATAAATCCGTCCATAATGATGTTTATAAACTAAATGAACAAAATAACATAGAGCGAGCGGCAAGAATTAAAGCCGTCACCAGAAAATTGCAGAGCTTCCGGGCCCAAGGCGCCGGAGCGGTTGAATTTTTCCTGAAAAATAATTCAGTAACCGAAGTTCAGAAATTCTGGATTGTTCCGGCTTACACCGCTACCCTTCCGGTAAATCGCCTTGAAGAGCTTGCCCGTATTCCTGGAGTGGAAACGATTATAGCCGATGTTACCCTGGAATTCGAAGAACCGGTGGAAATTAAAAACGCCCCGGCGTTGACCACCTCCTCAACGACGCATTTGAAGATGTTGAAAGTACCCTCTCTCTGGAGTCAGGGTTATACGGGGAAGGGTCGGTTGGTCTGTTCGTTCGATACCGGGGTGGAAAGTACGCACCCGGCGCTGGCTTCCAAATGGCGCGGCCGTCATGCCCCGCTGTCAGAATGCTGGTATTCGCCTGTAAATCCCAATGTCGCACCGTATGATAATGTCGGCCACGGCACGCATACCATGGGCACGATTCTTGGCTCGACGGCCACCGATACTTTCGGGGTCGCTCCTGATGCCGAATGGATTACGGCCGGCGTTATTGATGTCGGGCGGGATTTGAACACGATGTTAAGTGATATCATCCGCGGGTATCAGTGGGCGTTGAACCCCGACGGCGATACGGGCACTACCGAAGATGTTCCGGATGTGATTTCCAACAGCTGGGGTGTCCCGACTGGTATTTTACCGGCTTGCAGTCAGATTTTCTGGCAGGTGCTCGATAATGCGGAAGCGGCCGGTATCGTGACGATTTTTGCCGCGGGTAACGAAGGTCCGGATGCGGGCAGTATTCGCAACCCGGCCGACCGGGCTACCACGCCGATAAATTCTTTTGCCGTGGGTGCTGTCGATGACAATAAGGTAATCGCCGGTTTTTCCAGCCGGGGTCCCTCGGCCTGCGATTTGAACCAGATTAAACCCGAAGTGGTTGCCCCCGGAGTAGGTATCTATTCTTCAACCAAGGGTGGTGCCTATAAGTTGATGAGCGGGACCTCGATGGCGGCGCCGTTTATCTCCGGCCTGGTTCTGCTGTGCCGTCAGTATAATCCCAATGCCACAGTTGAACAGATAAAATATGCGCTTATTAAATCGGCTGAAGACCTCGGAGCGGCGGGCGAAGACAATGCCTATGGTCATGGTCTGGTCGATGCTTCGAAACTTTTTAATTATCTGCCGGTTCCCAGCAGTACCAATTTCCTTATAACCGGCAGTAACATCTCCGGTGACGGCATCGCGGTTCCGGGTGAAAATGTCGATTTACAGCTTACTTTGCATAATTCCGCCGCCAACGTCGACCGGGTAACCGGGCGTTTGGTACCGAAAGACAGCAATGTTGTTACGATTTACAATGATTATGCGGCGTTCTTTTTCGGTATTGGTGGCACCATCGCCACAAATTATACCGTCTTCAACCTGACTGTCAATTCTGAAGTAAGACACGGTGAAAAAATTCATTTCAGTCTTATCCTCGAAAAACCCGACATTTTTATATGCGATACCTTGGCTTTTACTTTGACCATAGGTTTTGTTCCGGCCGGCAGCATCGCCGATATACATAACAGTCGGATTGATTTTTCCGTTTCGGATTTTGCCCAGTTCGGGCTCGGAGAAGGTTCAATTTATAATCTCGGCCGGGAGGGTTACCGTTTCCAGAATGGTTTCAATCTTCTTTATGAAAGCGGCATTATTCTGGGTCGTAACAGCCTTCAGCTTTCCAGCAGTGTCAGAAACAGCGAGGGTGCTTTCGTTCCTTCCGATTTTACCCCGGTATCCGGCATTACTTCCGAATACCTGGCCACGGAAGGTGCGAACTGTCTTAAAGCACGGTATGTTGACACCTATTCCGATATACCCATTCCCGTTACGGTTTCTCAGGAAATAGTCAGTTATAATGACGGTTTAAACGATGATTTTCTGATTTTCAAGTTTCATCTGATTAACCAGACCCTTGAAAAAATTACCCATCTTTCCTTTGGTTTTATGAATGATTTTGACCTGAGTGCCGGAAATGATATGGTTGTACTTGATGAAAACCTGGGTATGATTTATCAGAAGAGTGCTTCCGGTCCGCTGATTGGCCTGGTCAATTTAAAAAGTATTACTTCATTTAAGGCTGTTGATAACGGTACAGGCAAGATAGGCTTTAACCGGGTGGAAAAATTTGACCTGATTGCTACCGCCGGCAATAGTGTTGACAGCACTCTTAAAGGCGACATGCTCTTTATTGCCTGTTCGGAAGCCTTTGACATTAAAGCCCTTGACTCGGTGGAAGTTGCTTTTGCCCTTATCGCCGGTGAAACCACGGAAGAATTGTACATGGCGGCTGTTCGGGCGCGCCAGAAGTTTGATATTGTGACGGCTATCGAAATCGAAGAAAGCAATCGCCCTGTCTGTTTCACCCTTAATCAGAATTATCCCAATCCCTTTAATCCCACAACCAATATTTCATTTGACCTGCCAACCGGCAGCGAGGTCACCCTCGATATCTATAACCTGTTGGGGCAGAAAGTAAAAGACCTAAAAACCGGATACCTGCCGGCCGGTAAACACCTGTTTGAATGGAATGGCACCGATAATAACGGCCATCAGGTGGCCACCGGAGTCTATTTTTACCGCCTGACCACCTCAGATTTTTCGCAGTCCAGAAAAATGATGCTTCTCAAGTAACGGGTAATTGTTTATATTGCCCTGAACTCAGGGATGCCTGTGAGCATTATAAACGTATTAAACGGACTGGATAAAAATAAATCGAGGACAGGAAATGGAGAGGTGGAAAATTACAGCCGGAATTATTCCGGCTGTTTTAGTCGGATGGCTGACCGCTGGCCAGGTATTCTCGGTACCGCCGGACCCGCAATTTATGGAAAAGTGGAAAGCTACGGGGATATTCGAGGAAAAAGTCAAAATCTGGAAAGAATTCATCAATAAAAGAGAGCAGACTTTAAAAGAGCGGCCGCTTCAATTTAATAAAAAAAACAGACCAGGATATCAGACCCTGTTTGCTGGTGACATCGATACTCTTAACCTGCCGGTAATTCTGGTCGAATTTACCGACCATCTTGCTTCGGGGCAGGCCGTGTCGGGAACCGCACAACAGTTTGATTCGATTTTGTTTTCCGTCGGGAATTTGAATCCGACCGGTTCCATGACTGATTACTTCCTGGAAAACGCCTACGGCAGTTTTTTTATCAAAGGAGATGTTTATGGCTGGTACACCATGCCGCAAACATACAAGTGGTATGTCAGTGTTGATTATGGTTTATCGCGCAGCGGTCAGCTGGCTCTGGATGCCCTGCTGGCGGCTCGGGCGGATATTAATTTTGCCCAATATGATTACGATGAAGACGGCTATTGCGATGGTTTGATTATCATCCATGCCGGCCAGGGAGCGGAACAGGGCGGAAATGATATCTGGTCACACCAAAGCTGGCTGCCTTCCTCGCCTATTTATGATGGCGTTATTATAGACATATTCTCCGTAAACCCGGAGGAGTTTATCAGTCTTTACGAAGGGAAAACGGTTCTTTCACCGATAGGTGTCTTCTGTCATGAATTCGGTCACATCCTGGGTTTGCCTGCCCTGTATGATATCAACGATACCAGTAACACTTCCGAGGGTTTGGGGTGCTGGTCGCTGATGGCGGCCGGGAGCTATAATGGCGGGGCGAAAACACCGGCGCATCTTGACCCCTGGTGTAAAATCAAACTCGGCTTTGTCGAGCCGTTTCTGGTAACGACTAATCTAAAACAGGTCGCGATTCCGGCGGTTGAAACCACTCCGGTAATATTTCTTTTACCTTTTGACGGCAATCCTGACGAGTACTGGCTAGTGGAAAACCGCCGAAAAACCGGTTTCGATTCTACTTTGCCGGGGACTGGGCTTCTTATTTACCATATCGATGAAGGCGCTACATTCAGTAATTCCGACCCGTATCGATATCATGTAGCCCTGGAACAGGCGGATGGCCTTAATTCGCTGGCTTTCGGTGGCAGCAGTGGCGATTATGGCGACCCGTGGCCGGGCATTAACAACAACCGTAATTTTCACGCTTTAAGCGTCCCTGATTCGAAGACGAATATCCGGCTGGATGTTACCGAAATCGGGGTATGGAATATTTCCGAACCGGGTCAGGTCATGTATGCCGACCTGGATATTTCTTTTTCCCGACCTTATATACAGTTTGAAGGCCTGGATTCAATCCGCTTCATTGACAGTCTGAGTGGCAACCATAACGGTCTTATCGAACAGGGAGAAACAATTGAACTTTACGTCAAACTTAAAAACATGATGTTGAGTACCGGTTATGGTTATCTTACCCTGCAGACTTCCGCTTCAAATATTCTAATACTGCAAAATGAGATTCGCCTCGATATTCCTTTCACCAAGGACATGACCGTCAGTAATAATTCCCATCCTGTGATTTTTACGGTTCCGGATGATTTTGAAACCAAGGATGTTACTTTCAGGCTGTTCTTGATTATCGATTCGACTATGTCTGAGGGTTTTGGATGTTACCGGGATACTCTTGAATTTATCGAAACAGTCGGACAAACCGAATACCTGGTGGTCAGCAGCGGGCATAGTGAGGTTCTTAATGCTGTAGCCGCATACAAAAGCGGTTTTGGTCTTCTGGGAAAAGAAATACGCTTCTGGGATCGCTCACGGGCTTTTCCCGATACCTCTTTCCTTGAGAATTTCAAAACAGTCATCTGGACGACCGATACTTCTTCAAATTCTCTTTTTGAGCAAAGTGATATTGAGGCTCTCGAGAAATATCTTGACAAGGGTAATAATCTTCTTCTGTCAACACCCGGAGGACTTGGTCAACTGGCAAATGAATATACCTCTTTTGTCAGTAATTATCTGCATTTGCATCTGACCTCAAGTACCGGAACTTCGTTTACCCTTTACGGAATTACAGGTAACGAAGTGGGGGAGGGACTCAGGTTTTTCCTGAATACGGAGCCTGGTTTCAACGGTACGCATCAGCTTATAACCCCTTATGACGGCGGTCAGGCCGCCTTCGCATTATATTCTGATTGTGGCGGAGAAGCGGTCGGTGTTTCATACAGCGGTCATTACAAAACCCTGGTAGTAACTTATCTGCCGGAAATGATAAGAAACGATATGGAGCCCGAGTTTAATACTATGGTAAATTTACTCGACCGGGTCTTAGAATTTATGGGCGGAAATGTAACCGCGGTAGAAGATGATAAGCATACCAACGCACAGCCGGGAAGTTTTACGCTCTATCAGAATTATCCCAATCCTTTTAACCCGGTAACGGTGATTAAATATACCTTACATCAGGACAATTTACGAAACCAACCTGCTCCCACCCGGTTGGCAGTATATGACCTTCTGGGGCGCGAAATTAAGGTGCTGGTGGCGGCAGTTCAACCGGCCGGTAATTATGAAATCACCTGGGACGCCACAGATGAAAAGGGTGACAGGGTAGCAACAGGAGTTTATTTCTACAAGCTTGAGCAAGGCAATCTTAGTGAAACCAAAAAAATGATGCTCCTTAAATAACGTTCTCTTTATATAATTCCAGTACCTTGACCGCCTTTTGACAGGCGGTTTTTTAATGTGTAAAAACTTTGTAAATTTTTATATTATCCGATGGTATGATTAGTGCCGGGGATTTGACATTCCGTATCTTTGGTCTATATTACCGGTTTTATAATAAGGGGTAATATGTTTCAGAGTCGAGCAGCTCTTTTGGGGCAGTATTTTCCCGCAGATTCTTACTGGCACCGTTTAGATGCCCGCGCCAAGATATTTATGGTTTTTCTGGTGTTGATATTATCGCTTCTTACGGTTTCTTTTGTTTTTTACCTGGTAATTCTGGCGGCTCTGATGATTGCTCTCTTTTCCGCCCGGGTAAGCCCCGGGGCGCTTTTTCGTAATTTTCAGCCCTTATTGGTCATAGTGCTGATTACTTTTGTGTATCATCTGGTTTTCAGCGGTCGGGGGACAGAAACTTTGTACAGCTTTTTTGGATTCGAGATAACCCGGGGGGCTCTCAGTCGAGCCTGTTTTTTTTCTTTGCGTTTGATAATTTTCATTACGATGGCATACCTGGTTACCTTGACCAGTTCGCCTTCGGAACTGGCGGAGGCTTTCATAAGCATACTGAAACCTTTGAAAAGAATCGGCGTGCCGGTCAATGACCTGGGTTTGGTGTTATTTATTGCCATCAGGTTTATCCCGATTCTGTACGAAGAGTTTAATGCTATTAAGAATGCCCAGATAATCCGGGGAGTAAATTTTGCCGGTTCTGTTTTCAATCGTATTAAAAAAACCGGTTATATCCTGATTCCCGTTTTTGTAGCCGCTATCAGCCGGGCGGATGACCTGGCTATGGCTATTGAGGCCCGGGGATATGATAGTAACAGGGAAAGAACTTTTTATACCCGGATGTCTTTTGGCGGGCGGGAATGGTTCTTTTTATTGAGCGGGACGATTTTGGTTTTTATCCTGTTTTATAAGACACGGTAATATGGCTGAAAAGAATATAAAAATTATCGTTGAGTACAAAGGGACAGCTTTTGCCGGCTGGCAGATACAGGCCGGCCAGCCCACTCTTCAGGGAGCAATCACTGAAGCGGTTTTCAAGGTAACCGGTCAGAAAATTAACCTGATTGGCGCCGGGCGAACTGACGCCGGGGTGCATGCCCTCGGTCAGGTGGCTAATTTTCTGATAGACCACCGCCTGGAACCTGACCGTTACGCCGAGGCAATTAATTTTTATCTTAGTGATGATATTTATATCAGGGAGTCATCCGAAATAGCTTTGGATTTTAACGCTCGTTTTAAGGCTCGTTACCGGCGTTACCGTTATCTGATGGCGGCACAAAAGTCAGCCCTTTACCGGGAATATCGCTGGGAACATCGCCGGAAACTTGATTTCAACCGCTTGCAGGAAGCCGCTCAAATGGTCCTGGGCGAACATGATTTTTCCCCTTTTTGCGTGGTTTCTTCCCGAAAAGAAGATAATAACTGTTTTATTGAATTTTCCCGATGGTTTCAAATCGGTTCCTTATGGGTTTATGAAATCAGGGGTAACCGTTTTTTACACAGTATGGTGCGGTCGCTGGTCGGGGCAATGGTAAACCTGGCGGACCTTGAACCGGATAATAACGTCCTTAACTTGACTTTAGAACAGTTTAACGATATTATTAACTTTCAAACCGATAAACGGGTAGCCTTTGCCGCCCCGGCTCAGGGCTTGTACCTGGTGGCGGTTGGATATTGATAACAGAAAGGAAATATGAAGTTTTTTATTGATACGGCTAATATCGAAGAGATAAAAAGTGCCGCCGCTATGGGTATTCTTGACGGAGTCACCACCAATCCCTCCCTGGCCGCCAGGGAAACCGCTCCTTATAATGAACTTCTCAGGGAAATTTGCAGTATCGTTTCCGGACCGGTCTCGGCGGAGGTGCTGGCGACTGACTACCGGGGGATGATGAAAGAGGCCGAGGAACTGGCCGGTATCGCCGATAATATCGTGGTTAAAATACCCACTATCCTCGAAGGCTTGAAAGCCATTAAGAGTTTGAATCAACAGGGCATAATGACCAACGCCACCCTGGTCTTTTCTCCGGCTCAGGCGCTCCTGGTGGCGAAAGCAGGTGCGACTTATGTATCGCCTTTTGTGGGCCGGCTTGATGATATCGCTTCCGATGGCATGGCACTGGTGGAGAATATCGTAGCTATCTACAGCAATTACGGTTACGATACGGAAATTCTGGTGGCTTCGGTCAGACATCCCATGCATGTCATCCAGGCCGGGCTGATCGGGGCCGATGTTGTAACGATGCCTTTTGAGGTGATAGAAAAACTGATTAAGCATCCCCTGACCGATATAGGTCTTGAGAAATTCCTGTCTGATTATAAGAAGGCTCAGAAAAGAAAATGATTGAACGCTATACCTTGCCGGAGATGGGTGCTCTCTGGTCGGAAGAAGCCAAATTTCGCTCCTGGCTCAGAGTTGAAATCGAAGCCGCCCGGGCAATGGCACAAAACAGAATAATTCCCCGGGAAGCCTTTGCGGTTATCGAGCGAAAAGCTGCTTTCGATGTCAAACGCATTAATGAGATTGAAGCCGAAGTCAATCATGATGTCATCGCTTTTTTAACTTCGGTCTCGGAATTCGTGGGCGAGGAAGCTAAATATCTTCATTACGGCATGACTTCCTCGGATATGCTTGACACCGCCCTGGCTTTACGGATGAAAGATGCCGCCGAGATTATCGACCGGAAAATTACTACTGCATTAACTTTGATAAAAAAGCTGGCTTTAAAATATAAAAATACCCCCTGTATCGGGCGTACTCATGGCGTCCTGGCGGAACCGACCACGGCCGGTTTGAAATTTGCCCTCTGGTACACCGAATTGAACCGGGGGCGAGAACGTTTTACCGCGGCGGCCAGAACCATGGCCGTGGGTAAGATTTCCGGGGCTGTTGGTAATTTCGCCAACCTTGACCCCCGCATTGAGACTGCCGTATGCCACCGGCTGGGGCTGAAACCGGCTGAGGTTTCGACCCAGGTACTTCAACGCGACCGACACGCCGCTTATATCACGGCGCTGGCTCTGCTGGCATCGTCATTGGAAAAATTCGCCACCGAGATAAGAAATCTCCAGCGAACGGAAATCGGTGAAATGGCGGAAGGATTTACCCGAAAACAAAAAGGGTCATCAGCCATGCCCCACAAGAAAAACCCCATCACGGCGGAGCGTATCACCGGTATTGCGCGCCTTTTGCGTGGTTATGCCGTATCGGCCATGGAAAATATTCCCCTCTGGCATGAGCGTGATATCGCCCATTCGTCGGTGGAACGGGTTATTATTCCCGATGCCCTGATAATTATCGATTACGGCCTTCAGAAGTTTATTGAACTTTTAAAGGGCTTAACGGTTAATGAAAAACGTATGCTGGAAAATATTTATTACGGCGGGGGACTGGTTTTTTCCCAGCGGTTATTGTTAAGATTGACCGGGCCGGTCGGTTCACGGGATACTGCTTACCGGCTGGTTCAGCGTAATGCTCTCAAGGCGGTCGAGGGAAAGGGTCTTTTTATTGACCTGGTTAAAAAAGATAAGGATATTATCGGCTATTTGCGTATATCGGAGATAGACAGTTGCTTTGACTTGAAATACTATACCAGGAATGTGGCAAAAATTTTTAAAAGGGTATTCGGCAAATGATAGTACGCGAAGGGCTTGTCTTTATTTTAGGCGGTTTGGTTTTGACACTTATTTTTATCGGGAGTGCGAATCGTTTTAACAGCTATGGGCTTTTTGCGCTAAGCCTGGTTTTTGCCCTTTTAACTTTATTTGTTACTTTTTTCTTCCGTGACCCTGACCGTACCTGTCCGGAGGAGCCGCTGGTTCTGGTCGCCCCGGCTGACGGGAAAATTGTGGATATTAAAAAAATTCCGCATCATCCCTTTATCGGTGGTGAAGCCGTCAAAATTTCCATTTTTTTATCTATAGTTGATGTCCATGTCAACCGCATCCCGATATCGGGTGTGGTCAATTATGTCAAATATATTCCTGGTAAGTTCTTTGCCGCCTTTGAAGATAAGGCCTCGGACCTGAATGAGCAGACCGAAATAGGCTTGACTTCCTCTGATGGGCATAAAATAGCAGTCAAGCAGATTGCCGGTATAATCGCCCGTAGGATCGTTTGCCGGTTAAAAGATAACGACTCAGTCACAATTGGTGAGCGTTTTGGCATGAGAAGGTTCGGCTCTCGTACGGATATTATCCTTCCAGTTGACAGCCGTCTGAACATCTCGCTGGGGGACAAGGTATTAGGGGGTCAAACCATTATCGGTCATCTCCCGGATAGAACATTAACTGAGGACCGGGATAAAGCGGTAAGGGAGGATAATGCCAAAATATAGGGGTATTTTCCCCGGAACTTTTACCATGGGTAACGTGGTATGCGGTTTTATTGCCATTCTGACTACTTTTGAAGGACATATAACCACTGCCTGCTGGTTTGTTATCCTGGCCGCCTTTTTGGACGCCCTTGACGGTAAAGTTGCCCGTTTAAGCGGCAGCGCCTCACAATTCGGGGTGGAGCTGGATTCCCTGGCCGATTTTCTTTCGTTTGGCGTGGCTCCGGCTTTTCTTGTTTATGCCACTAAATTCAGTTCTCTGGGTAAATGGGGCTGGGTGCCGCCGATTGTTTTTATCATGGCGGCGGCTTATCGTCTGGCCCGTTTTAACCTTTTGGCTGATACGGAAGAAAAGAGAGATTTTATCGGTCTGCCGGTACCCATGGCCGCTCTGACAGTCGTTTCCTTTATCATTTTCAGTTATAACCTCTGGGAGAACCTTCGTTATGGAGAAATTTTAATATCCATTATTATTCTGTTATCATTTTTAATGGTTTCTCAGATTCAGTACGATACGATTCCCGACCGTTATGACAGGTTATCGGACCGGATAAAACTGGTGATTTTACTGATTGCCGGAGTGGCCATAATTTTCAGTCCCAGACTTTTATTGTTTCCCATAATTTCATTGTATATATTATATGGCATGATAAGAGAATTTTACCGCTTGTTTCATGTCGGCGTTGATAAGGTGAGCGCCCATAGTTATCGCCGGCGGCAGAATAAAGGATTTTCAGATGACGAACAAGAAATCTAAGAAAGCCGTAGTATATGTCAGACTAAAAGACGGGGTGCTGGACCCGCAGGGAACGACCATTCAAAAAGCGCTCGTTCAGATGGGCTATAAGGATTTCCTGGCGGTTCGTTCGGGACGTTTTTTTGAACTGGAAATCGACGCCGGGAGCAGCGATATTGACCGGAAAATAAACGAAGTATGCTCGAAACTTCTGGCCAACCCGGTAATTGAGAAATTCGAGGTGGAGAAAAAGCAGTGAAATTCGGCGTGGTGACATTTCCCGGTTCCAATTGTGATTACGATGCCTACGCGGCGGTCCGGCATATCCTGAAAGGGGAAGTGGCATTTTTATGGCACAAATCCGAGGATTTAAAAGGTTGTGATATCATCATCCTGCCGGGCGGTTTCTCCTACGGTGATTATCTTCGGGCCGGAGCTATCGCCCGTTTTTCGCCGATAATGAACCGGGTGGTTAAATTCGCCCGTTCCGGCGGTATGGTCATGGGTATTTGCAACGGCTTTCAGGTTCTGACCGAATCAGGCTTGTTGCCTGGCGCCCTGATTCGCAACAGTCACCTTCGTTTCAGCTGCAAGTATGTTTATCTGAGAGTCGAGAATAACGCCACTTGTTATACCAATACCTTCCAGCCAGGCGAGATTATAAAAATACCCATCGCTCACGGCGAGGGGAATTATTATAATTTTGAAGGGGATATCGATAAACTTGAGGAAACCGGCCGGGTGGTATTTCGTTATGTCGATAACTGCGGCAAGGTCACCCGGGAAGCCAATCCCAATGGCTCCATAAATAATATTGCCGGTATAATTAATGAAGAAGGAAATGTTCTGGGCATGATGCCGCATCCGGAAAGAGCAGTGGAGGAAATCCTCGGCTCCACCGATGGTTTAAAAGTGTTCGAGTCTATTCGCACGGCCTGTTCCTCCATGGTAAAGACAATGGGTGAAAGATGAAAAGACGTGAAGTTATTTTTATCATTACGGCCTTGATCCTGGGGGCGGTAATGGGCGGTCTGGTGGGTGATATAGTGGGCACTTTTCTTCCGCCGGGAGCCGCTAAAACCGTATTCACCAAATCGATTCAGATAGGTTTTGACACCACCCGTATCGAATTATATGCCGTCTCGCTGACTTTCGGATTGATGTTCAAGATTAATTTTATGTCGGTGCTGGTGGTATTGCTGGTGCTGGTTTATTTCCGCTGGTGGTATTTATAAGTTGGTTAACTAAGGAGGTAAATATATGTTCGGCTTGGGACCGTGGGAATTATTGCTGGTATTTTTAGCCATCCTGCTTTTATTCGGGGCCAAGCGGCTGCCCGAGATAGCTCAGGGTATGGGTAAAGGTATCAAGGAATTTAAAAGAGCGATGAAGGATACGACCGACGAGATAAAAAACACCGTCGGTACCGAAATCGATAATCCGGCCAAAGACAAAAAAAACGACCCTAAGTGAAAACCTGATCGGGTAAGAAGAATATGAATTTCACTAAAGTCGATGTTGAAAAAATCGCCCGGGTTCTCAGTGCGGAAAAAATCACTTTCGAGAAAGACCATTTCCGCCTGAAAGTGACCAATCGGGATGAAAAAAGAATTTTAGTGCTGGAAATGTACCCGGAAATTGTGCTCGGAAAAACCCGCGGGATGCTGGTGGTGGTTTATACCGGTAATTCCCATTTACAGCTTCACAATTGTACCGGCTATGTTGTCTCCGAGGAGCTTGCCGAGGTTACTTTCGTGGCGGAAAATGCCAACCAGTTGTCCGGCCTGGTGGTGGAAAAAGGCGCCTCATGTTCTCTTTATGCTTCTTTGAACCGGGAATTGATTTCATCTGATTTTACCCAGCTGGGAGTGGAAGTCATGCTGTCCGGTGTGGCTCTTTCCCTGGCTGAGGAAGTCCTCGATAAGGGCAAAGACAAAAGCAGTTAAGCGCCTTGTAAAAATTCTGTTTTGAGCAAAAAAATACCAGCGTTTGGAAGCTGGTATTTTTTTGGCCTTGATGAAAACCTTTTACCGGGCCGAGAACGACTCCACAAAATCTTTCAAATCATTAATCAGGTCGGTGGCTTTCTGGTAACGTTCCTGCGGATTCTTCTTGAGGGCTTTCTCGATAATATGGTCAAAAAGAAGCGGAATCTGCGGGTTTACATTCGAAGGTTTTTCCGGTTCCTTGTTGATGATGGCGTAAATGAGGGAAGTTATATTTTCGCCTTTGAACGGCCGCCGACCCAGGAGCATTTCGTACATGACCACCCCGAGGGAGAAGATATCGGCGCGATGGTCGGTTTTAAGACCCTTGAGCTGTTCGGGAGAAATATAATTGGGCGTTCCCATGGCAATACCGGTTTTGGTCATCGAGTTGGAATCGATCCGGGCGATGCCGAAATCCATTACCTTGATGCGATAGTCGGCAAGAACCATGATATTGGCCGGTTTAATATCCCGGTGGACGATTCCCTGCGAATGAGCGTAATCGAGGGCGTTGCATATCTGGATAATTATTTGTGAAATGATGCGGTAGTTGAACTTCACTTTCTTTTTGATCATGTCTTCCAGTGTCTGGCCTTCGAGACATTCCATGGCAATATACTGCAGGTGGCCTTCGGAACCGACATCATAGATAGTGACGATATTGGGATGCGACAGCTTGCCGGCCGCCTGGGCTTCACGATAAAGGCGTTCTTTGAGCTCTGCCATTTCTTCCGGATCATTGACAAAATCAAGGCGGATGGTCTTGAGAGCCACCGGGCGATTAATCGCCGGGTCCACGCCCTTGTACACCAGGCCCATGGCGCCTTTACCCAGAGTGCCGGTAATCTGGTAACGCCCCAGGTTTTTAAGGGTATCGGTTTCCGTACGAATGTGGTCACTGTCGGTTATCCGCTGGGAATCGTCGGGGACATATTCACGCAGCGGATCTTTTCCGGTACCATAATCTTTCGTTTCAGTAACCGCCGCGGTTTTTTCCGGGGATTGTTTTTCAGGAAGGATAGTGTCGTCAGCCGGGGAGCTGGAGGCGTCGGATGAAACGCCGCTTTTTTCTTCGTGCTCGTCGAGGGTTATGGTCTGATAGTCGTCATAATGTGACGACTCCTTTTCCTTTTCGAGAACAACAGTTTCCTGGTTTTCGGGGTCGTCATGGCGGGCTTTGATTTCCCGGACCGGGGTTTCGGAAGCGGTTTCAGATTGAGTTTTATGTTCCGCTTTAGGTGGTTTTTTAGCGAGGGGTTTGGCTTTTACTTCCACGCCTAATATCCGGGAATCAAGCAACGGTGAGGCTATCATGAACAATACGATTTCCAGGGCGTAGTACACGGTACTTATAATCGTTTTGAAAGAGCTGAACATGAAGTAATTTACGTTGGCCAGGATTATCAGGCCGATAAAGAGGATAATCATCCGGTACAGCAAACTGACCCGCGGCATCAAAAAAGCGCACAGGCCGCCGAGAGCGAAAAGAATAACCATGTGTACCAGCGCCAGGTCTTTTTTCTCCACCAGAAGATTATTGTTGATTATATTTTCAATGATGGTGGCGGTTACCTGGCAGGAAGAGGTTTCTTTCTGGACCGGGGTTTCGAAAATTTCATCATAATCGAAGTCTTTCACGCCGATGACAATCAGTTTATCTTTCAGCAGGGAGAAGTTGAAATCGCTCCCCAGGACGCTGGCGGCGGAATAAATAGTATAGGCATTGCTATCCGGGAAATTGATGAACATTTCGCTCTGGTCGTTAATAGGGATGGTTCTCATTCCTCCCAGGTCGATTTTTTTGCCCTCGTAGACCTTAATCTGGTCAGGGGCGATATTGAAGTAGCCGGCGGCAGCAACCAAAGAAAGGGAAGGATAATAATAACCTTCATAATTCATAACCAGGGGCTGGCGGCGCAGGACCCGGTCATCGTCCGGGTAATCGAACTTGAAACCGAGCAGGGGGTTCTGGGCGATTATTTTTTCTGCCGGCAGGAAGACCTTGCGTACCATCAGGGCGGATTCGTCTTTTAACGTACTCAGGGGATTGTCGATAGTTATCGAATTGTTGAACAGATACTTGGGGTTGTTCATCTTCTTGCTGCGGTAATTGGCGAGGGCGATATCATACGGCATGACGACATTTTTTATCCAGGTCAGCTGGCCGGCCAGGATGTCGGTATATCCGGCGGAATCCTGGGCGATATCTTCCGGGATGACGAAATTAAGAACGATGGCTTTAGGTTCGCCGCCGGCACAGGCGGCCAGAAGGTCAGCTACACGGTCATGGTTCCAGGGCCACAGACCATAAGCATCCTCCGCCGGACCATCGACCGTCACCAGAACCACATTCGGCTGCAGTTTTTCCGAAGAAGTAACTTTACAAAGGAAGTCATTAAGAGATCGCTGAAGTTTTTCCATCGGCCCAAAACTGTTAACAAACAGAATAACTACAAAGATGGAAATCAGCAGATACAAAATATATGATGAATATTTAGCCATGGTATCCTCTCTAACGACCGGTCGATAATCTTTCTATCAGCATTGGCGGTATTTGCGCCCGGGTCATTTTCTCCTGGGTTAAGTTGATGTTATAAGGCGTACGATAGTAGTTGACGGACCATTCATCGGTGTCGAATACAGCGTAGCAGGCGCGCGGGTCATTATCCCGGGGTTGCCCGACGGAACCGATATTTATCAAATAGCGGTTATCAGCGTCGGGGAGAAAATCGTGTCCGGCGGTTTGGCGCAAACGGTTCTCCGGAGACAGGGAATAGATGACCGGGATATGGGTATGCCCGAACAGGCCGATTTTCATCTCGAAAGAATCAAACGCTGCCTGAGCTTCAGCCAGCCTCATGATATAATGCCATTTATCCGGTTCAAAAGGAGAAGCGTGAACCAGATATAAATCATCCAGAACGGTATCCATTTCGAAATCACTGATTATGGCCATTTCGCGGTCATTGATATGATGCTGAGTCCATTTCAGGGATTCCTGGGCTATGTCATTCAAATAAGTAACCGGCATCAGGCCCATGGCGGCGTACTCATGATTGCCCATCAATTTGATAGTGCAGTTTTCATTTACCAGCCGAAGGCATTCGGTGGGATCGCAGCCGTAACCGATTACGTCACCCAGACAGCATATTTTATCCGCCTTTTGCCTGGCGATATCATCAAGAACCGCTTGTAAGGCTTCCAGGTTGGCATGAATATCCGATATCAACGCCAGCCTCATTGGTTTTTTCCCTCGACAAATTTAAAAGTGCTCTTGCCGACTGTTATATAATCACCGTTTTTCAAAAGGTAGTTATCAATAACTTCCCCGTTAACTTTCGTTTTGCCGCTTTTACCCAGGTTTATCAGGGAATAACTGTTGTTTTCCTTGACAATTTTAGCCTGGATACCGGAAAGCATTATTCCCCGGGCTTTAATATGGACGAATTTGGCTTTTCCGATAGTGGTCACTTCCCGGTCAAGTTTGAACTCGGAAAATTCCGTATTTTCCTCACCCAGCAAAACCGAACCGCCGTATTTACCCACGATTTCACGTTCCACCCGGTCATTTTCAATCATCTCTTTTTGTTTTTTAGTCTTAAGTATCATGGTGCCATCGACATTTTTCATGTTTTCCCCGGAATGGGTGGTTTCAATATGATAAACCAGGGAATATTTGCCGATGGTGATGACATCATCGTTACGCAGGACTTCTTCATTGATTTTCCGGTTATTGACGAAGGTACCGTTCAGGGATTCGTTGTCGATAATGACGGCGGCATTATTGTTGAATTCAATCATCGCGTGTTTACGGGAAACACCTCTATTTTCCAGGACGATATCATTATCGTTGGTTCGCCCAATCGATATTCGTTTTTTTTCGGTAACAATCCTTTCAATTACCTTGTCTTCATATTTGACAATTATTTCCGGCATAACCAAATCCTTTCGATAGCCTTGGAATTTATTCCCACAAATAAGGTGTATTTTCTTAATTATCTTAAAGTTCGGGCACTTGTACCCTGTCTATAATATAGTTATATTATCGGCATGAAAATCGGAAACTTAAACTTGAAAGGTTTGGTGCTGGCAGCGCCTTTGGCGGGAATTTCCACCCGACCTTTCCGGGTTCTGGCGATCGGTCTGGGAGCGGCAATGACTTATACCGAAATGATTTCATCGGATGGTATTATACGTCATCAGAAAAAAACCAGGGCTCTTATGGAATTCGGCCCGGACGAGCAACCCCTTGGCATACAGCTGTTTGGCTCCAACCCGGAAATTATGGGACAGGCGGCGACTATCGTTAGAGAACAATTCCATCCTGATTTAATCGACCTTAATTTCGGTTGCCCCGTGAAAAAAGTGGTCCGGAAAAACGGTGGTGCCGCTGTTTTAAAGGACTTAAAGTTAACCGAGGACATTATCCGGGCCGTGGTCGAAGCCGCCCATGAAATTCCGGTAACAATCAAAATTCGTTCCGGGTGGGATGAAACCAGGCCGGTGTACGTCGAAGCCGGTCGGATAGCCGAAAAAGCCGGCGCCGCCGCCATAACGCTTCATGCCCGCAGTCGTTCCCGGGGATTTACCGGGGTAGCCGACTGGTCAGCCATCAAAAGACTCAAGGAATCAATCAACATACCCGTTATAGGCAATGGCGACATAAAAAATCCCACTGACGCCAAAAGAATGCTGACCGAGACAGGTTGTGATGCCGTCATGGTCGGACGGATGTCAATCGGGAATCCTTTTATTTTCAGTCAGATTAACCATTATTTGAGAACGGGCGAACTGCCGGCGGAACCGTCGCTGGCGGATAAAATCGAGCTGGCTTTAAATTATGTCCGGATGATGGTCGACCAGTTCGGTGAAATCCGGGGGATTAAAAAGACACGCCGAAACCTGGTCTGGTTAATGAAAGGTTTTCCGCAGGCCGCGGAAATGCGTTCACGACTTTTTCAGATTGAAACCTTCGAAGATTTCTGCGACCTTATGAAAAATTATCAAAAGGATAATATTATAGCAATGGAATAAAGCTAAGGTTTGGGGGCGAATAAAAAATCGGTTGCCATCCTTAACAGTGGTTTTTATATTTGACAATTATTATATCAAGCGAGGAAAGGTACAGCATGAGAATATTGACGGTTGCGCTTCAGAAAGACGGTAAGCTGGCGTCGGCATCTTTTGAAGCGATTGAAGCCGCCAGGTTACTGGGCGGAGAAATTTATACGGCGGTACTGGCCGCCGAAACCGGACCGCTGGCGGAACAACTGGCCCGGCGGGGTGGGGGGAAGGTTCTGGCGGTATCCCATCCGTCTCTGGGTTTTTATAATGACGAAATTTACACCCGGATCTTGACCGAGCTTGTCGGAAAATACCAGCCTGAGCTGGTTATGGGACCGGCGACTTTTTATGGTAAAGCGCTTTTCAGTCGTCTTGCGGCCTGCAAGGGCGGTTGTATGGCTTCTGATGTTACCGGGCTGACGCTCGACAATAATAAGCTTGTGGTGACCCGGCCAAGTTACGGGGGCTCGGTGATTACCAGTCTTGAGGCTGGTAACGGGCAGCCTTTCTTTGTTACGCTCCGTCCCAAGATATACCCTGAAGCGACCGAGGGCGCCGGGGAAATAATAAACGAGGTGGTGGCTCCGTCTTGTTTTCAAACCGGGACAACGGTAAAGGAAACCAGGGTCGAATCCGGCGGTACCCTGAATTTGGCGGAAGCGGATGTGATTGTTTCCGCCGGACGTGGTATTAAGGGTCCTGAAAATGTCAAGCTTGTCCAGGACCTGGCCAATGCCCTGGGAGCGGCTTTCGGTGCCTCCCGGGCGATTGTCGATGCCGGCTGGACCCAGTACTCGTTTCAGGTGGGTCAAACCGGCAAGACGGTTAATCCCAAACTATATGTGGCGGTGGGTATCTCCGGTGCCATCCAGCACCTGGTGGGCATGCAAACCTCTAAAACTATTGTCGCCATTAATAAAGATAAAGATGCCCCGATTTTTAATATCGCCAATTATGGTATTGTTGGCGACCTGTTCGAGGTGGTACCGGCTCTGACCAAAAAGTTTCAAGCAGAATTACAGAAGTAAATATTATTATTTAAAAAAAAGCCCCTCTGTATAACAGAGGGGCTTTTTTCATGGTGACAGGCTTTTCTACTGCACCGTAATCAGGTCGGTTTTGGTAGTCTTGACGGTTTTACAGACATTGCCCACCGTCAGCGAGACACTGTAAGTACCGGCTGCCTGGTAAGCGTGAATGGGATTCTGTTCCACGGAAGTGCTGTTATCGCCGAACTCCCAGTACCAGCTGTTGGCGCCGATTGATTCATCGTTAAAATGGATTACGAAACCAATGGAAACCGTGGAATCCGAAGTGGAAAACTCGGCGGTCGGGTTGAAGGTATAGATAACAACTGTCGTATCGTCGGTACCGCAGGGATTAACCGCGGTGTATGTTACCGTATAAGATGAAACCGGGTCTCTGTATATGTGGATGGGATTGTTACCGTCAACGGAAGAACCGTCGCCGAAGACCCAGCTCTGACCGGTAGTACCCTCAGCCGTTTCATCGGTAAAGGCTACCACCAGGGAGTCGGCGGTAGCGGCGGAATCGCAATCACTGGTAGCAATGGCGCTGAAGCTGGCGGTCGGGAATTCGTAAGCCTTAACTACTCCGGTGAGGGAATCCACTCCGCCGCTGCCGGAAACAATCAGGGTGATGGTATAGGTGCCGCTACCGAGGTAGTTGTGCGATACCGAACCCATTGTCGAAGAGGTACCGCCGTCGCCGAACGACCACTGGTAACTTGTAAGGCTGCCCGCTGAAGCATCTGTAAAATCAACCGAGAACGGTACACATGAATCCGTTTGAGTGAAAGAGAATGAAGCCCGGGGTATGGAATCCCACCGGGTCAGCGAACTGTCCAGCAACAGGCGCACATATTGAGGATTGTGAACGCCTTCGGTACCATCGTAACGAATCAAAAGATAATTGTATAAAATCCTGGCTTCTTCGGGTTTAATGGTATTGCTGGTTATAATTTTTAGACCTTCCGGGTCGCTGTTGTCGAGAATACCGGCATTTTTCAAAACCAGTTTCAGGTTATTGATTTTGGTCCTGATGGTGTCGATACCGGGGATATCATAGAAATGGGTAATTTCATCAGCCGTGGAACCGTCGTGGCAGGACGAGGAAAAACCGCAATTATCAACAAAAAAGGATGTGTCGTTGCCGAGGATGTCCTGCAAGCGAAAAGTATGTTCCCCGAAAAGGTAACCCTGGCCGGAGGCACCCGTCGTACCATAATGGCAGTCAATACAGCCGCCGGTGATGGTATCTCCCAGGTGAGGATTTTCATCACGGTCAAAATCGACGAAATAACCGCCGCTGCCGGTTACCAGGTCGGTTTGCGGACTGTAATGAGGTCCCCAGCCGGCGGTGAGCAGTACCGATTGGGTTATATTCGGGGAGGAAACCGCCTGGTGGCAATGGACACAGTTATGGGATTTTCCCATTTTGATAAACTCACCGTTGTTCAGCTCGACTGTCGGAGCAAGACCACGAAGAGTATCCGGGTCCCAGTCCACATAAGTACCGGTGTGAGGCATATGACAGGTAAAACAGCCTATTACGGAGTAGGCGGAATCGGAAATGTTGATTACACTGAGGTATTTCAGAAAACCTTCGTGCGTATGACACCGGGCGCCGCAGTTCGAAACATTGAAGGAACTGCCGTCAATTGTTACAATCGCATCGAGCAAACGCAGGGACGCATAATGCCGGGAATTGAGATATTGACCTTTCGGGCGAAGAAACGGATTGTCGGTATCCTTATGGCAACTGAAACATTCCATCCCCAGGGTGGAGTCGATTACGGTAATATTGTTGGTTTCCGTTACCAGTTCATCACAACCGGACCATAATAGAGCGCCGGTAATGAATAAAAAAACAGTTCCTAAAAGAAATTTCTGACCTTGCATAATAACTATGCCTTTTTTTATTAAAAGAATCCTTTTTAACCGGTTGAAATATTTTTACGTAATATACATACATTATACCAGTATGCAAGGGCATAGAATTTTCTTTTTTTCAGGCAAGTAATATCTCCTAATTAACAGTTTTAAATGTCGTAAAGACCGTTTAAGGGAACATCTTTGACTTTCTAAGTTTATAAGTAATAACAAATAATGGGTAGTCTGAAATAGCTTGCTTCCGAGGTGAATTTTAACTATTTTCCCACTGTTTTTTAGCCCTTTTACGGCTCGAGATAAATGTTAATTTTCTAAAATTAACTAAAATTGTGGTATCTTAAAGCGAAAGAATACCTGTTTTACTGGAGTCTAAAGTGAAAAAAATTCTTATCCTGATTTATTTTTTATTTTCCCTACCAGCGGTATCCATGGCGGGTATCGCCAGTTTTTTTGAGCAACCGGACACGCTTCTGGCCAGTAATGTCGTTATCGATATTATTGAACATAACGGGGGAGTCTGGTTTGCCACCGGCGAGGGGGTAAATTTTTCTTTTGATGATGGTGTTACCTGGTTGTTATACAATAAAGACAATGGTCTCATAAGTGATAATATTTCGGCACTTTATTCGCAAAACGGCCGGATCTGGATCGCCAGCAATCACGATTCTCTGGGCAGTGATAACACCCGGTACGTTCTTTCCGATGGCCTGTCATATTCCGATGATAACGGTGATACCTGGCATACAATAAATTTCGGCAGCAGCGGTTTGAATATCCCCTATGTTCTGGGAGTGGGCACCACTATTTATGACATAACCGGTCATGTTGACGATGACCGGGACATGGAATGGTTGTTTTTTACCGCTTATTACGGCGGTTTACTGGCTTCTCAGGACGGCGGGATAAACTGGCGCCGGATTTTTCCCACCACCAGCGACTCTCTGGTGATCGATTCCCTGATGCGCGGTCTGTGGGGAACGATTACCAACAGTATGCGTTATTTTTCCTGTGCGGCCGATACTTCTCACGGTGACTCTCTTTTTTTATGGACCGGTACCGCCGGCGGAGTATGGCAGTATGTTTATGCCGAGCCGTCGCAGAAACTTTACTCGCGCTATATCACTTGCATTGCTTTTTGTGATACCTGTTCCACCAGTGAAAATAATTATATGTTCGTCGGCGGGGACCACGGCGTTTCTCGAGGGCGCAAAACCGGCAGCCCATGGATTTCCCGTTTTGTCGAAGACGGTTTGCCCGGGGCTTATATAACAGCTCTGATGGATTTCCGCGGGCGTTTGCTTGCCGGAACGGCTGATTCTCTGACGGGTTATTCAACCGGCCTGGCTTATTCGACCGATATGGGAGAAAGTTTCGACTCCGACCCGGCTTTCACCGCCGTGGTCGGCGATGGTAAGGCTATCCGCGATTTCACTGTTATGGGCGAACGACTTTATATGGCCGCCGAAGCAGCGGGACTGTTTGTCTCTTTGGACAGCGGTCAAAACTGGACCCGCATTTTACTGGATTCGCTCACTGTCGATTCGCCGATAAATATCGTCAATGCCCTCGATGCCACCGGGGATACTCTCTGGGTGGGTACTGACGACGGTTTTGTATCGCTGGTGCTGGACGGAACCGGGAATATCGATTCGCTTTATCATAGACAGTTTCCCGAAGCCGACACCAGTTCTTCGAAAATTATCCGCCTCAGAGTTCAGGAGTATGGTCTTTCCACAACCGATACCGGCGATGATTCCACGGCTATATGGACCATCCACCGCCCCCTGACGGCTTCAGGAGAACCGTTTGTCGGGCGTTCGATTGACGGGGGTCAGACCTGGTTGCATTATCAAAAAACTTATGTTGCTCACGATGTTAATTTCATAGGGGATACGACCGTGGTGGTGGGTGAAAGCGGAGTACGCCTTACCACTACCGGCTCCAATCCCAGCCTGATTGTCTATATCCGCAATAAAACCGCCAAGGATAATCTCGACCATGATACGGTTACTTTCATGGCCGTTGATGGCGATACGCTGGTGTTCGGTGCCAGCCGGGGACTGGCTCTTTCCAATGTCGGTCTCGGTCTGCAGGTTTTTGACATCTACCGCGGTAACCTTGACAGCCTGGCGGAGGATTTCGCTGTCAATTACACGGCTAACAATACTATTGTACCGATTATTGATACCGTCATTGATAACCTTGTTGACCCTCCGGAGACCACTTATGTTCTGATAGGCACAGATACCGGTCTGACCGGAGATTTTATCCAGTCACTGGGAGTTCAGTATAATGATGATAATATCGCCCGTCTCTGGGTATCGGGCAACCGGACGACTACGGGCGAACCGGGGTTGACGGTCGGCCGTTATTTGCCTCGAACCAGTGAACTGGGTGATACTATTGGCTACCGTTTGAAATGGGATGTCGTCAATAAAGGCAATTTCTCGTGGAATTTCGCTTTTTCAGGTGATTCGGTATTTGCCGCCACCGATATCGGATTGTTGCTGTATGAGTACGAAGATGACCTTTCCGGCGAGTGGGATACCATAGCCTTTATCGATTCCCTGGGAAGAACTCTTATAGAACCGAGGGTACCCGTTTACGGGGTGGAGGTGATAGACAGCTTCCTCTGGGCCGGAACTTCCGAAGGCTCAGTACGAATCAACCTTAAAAATGGTAACCAGTTATATATTGGTATCGTCGATTCCACCTCGGAGGTCTATGCTTTTCCCTTACCTTTCAGCCCCCTTCGCCAGGAGAAAGTCAGGTTCCACTTTGAAGTAAAGAAAAGCGCATATGTAACAGTTGAGGTTTATGATTTTGCCATGAACCTGGTGCGGCGCCCGGTTGACCATGTCTGGTACGAGGCGGGGTATTACCCGGATATACGAGCCGGGCGTAATCCTTCCTGGGACGGCAGAAACGGCCGGGGTGATATTGTTGCAGTGGGAGTATATTATTTTAAAGTGGAATTTTCAACCGGCGAGGTCCAGTGGGGTAAACTGGGCGTTATTCCATAAGGAGTGAAGCATGTTAAGATATATTTTGATATCATTTGTTACTCTAGTAGTGCTGGCACCGGCTTTGTCGGCCGAGGATGGCGACGGCGGTTATGCCGGTGCCTTTTTGCAGGTCCCGATTGGCGCTCGCCCGACCGCCATGGGCGGGGCTTACCGCGCCGTGTCCAAAGATGGCGCCGGTGCGCTGTTCAACCCGGCCGGCCTGGCGGACCTGAGGAAAATTCTCTTTGCCACTTCCTACCGGGTAATGCAGCTCGACCGCAAACTGGGCTATGTAATGGCGGTTTTCCCCATC
>JAQUSF010000083.1 GCA_028715215.1 Candidatus Zixiibacteriota bacterium | reverse complement strand
CCGCACGATAACAAGCTTTATCCTGGAAAAAGCATGGGAAGGTTATGCGGTCGGCAAAAAAGAAAACAAGCTGGGATTGCGTGGTTCGGATACGGCTTTTCTTCATTTCGATGATTTGAAATGCCCGGTAGCCAACCAGCTTGGCAAGGAAGGCGAGGGATTCAAGCAGATGCTTATCACGCTCGACGGTGGACGGATTTCCATCGGCGCCATGGCTCTCGGTTTGGGACAGGGTGCCCTGGATTGCGCGATTAAATATGCCGCCGAGCGGGTGCAGTTCGGTAAGCCCATCGCCTATAACCAGGCGATTCAGCACCGCCTGGCGGATATGACCACCGAACTGGAAGCGGCCAGGCTGATGATTTACGAAGCCTCCCGGATGAAAGACGCCGGACAGCCATTTTCTCATTTCTCGGCGATGTGCAAGCTGTATGCTTCCGAGGTTGCCCGGCGGGCGGCGGAATCGGCGCTGACTATTCTGGGCAGTGTCGGCTACCTGATCGGGAAATATCCCGCGGAACGTATCTGGCGCGATGTCAAACTGTGCGAGATAGGCGAGGGCACTTCGGAAATTCAGCGCCTGGTCATTGCCCGGCATATCCTCAAAGAGGTTCAGAAAAGCTGAGATTGGTAATACTTAAGAATATAAAAAGGCAGGTATTTACATATCTGCTTTTTTTATAACAACGGGAATTCAAGGTTAAAAAATATATTTTAACAGCAGTTTTAGTTAATAGTCTGTTGTTGAATGAAACATTAAGTATTATCTGCATAACAACTTAATTGTTTTGACTTTTTTCCTCATTTCGGTTGAAATCAGATTATTATTCATTTATATTAAAACAGTTGATATTAGATTTTAGTCACACTCTGGAGGTTATATGCCGTTTAAAAAAGTTGATTATATATGGATGAACGGGAAAATGGTGAACTGGGACGATGCCAAAATCCATGTTCTCTCCCATGTGGTACATTATGGATCCTCGCTTTTCGAGGGCCAGCGTTGTTACAAGACTCCCCGGGGCCCGGCCTGTTTCCGTCACCAGGACCATGTTGACCGGCTCTGGGATTCCTGCAAAATCTACCGTATGGAGATTCCTTTTACCAAACAACAGATTTTTGACGCCATCCTGGAGCTGATTGCCATAAACAAGCTTGAGGAATGCTATGTCCGTCCGGTGGTTTACCGTGGCTATGATTCCCTGGGTGTGGACCCGACCCATTGTCCGGTCGATGTTGCCATTGCGGTCTGGCCCTGGGGAAAGTACCTTGGTCCGGAAGCCCTGGTTAAGGGTGTAAAAGTATGTGTTTCTTCGTGGAATCGAAATGCTCCGAATACAACTCCGATGATGGCCAAATCAAGCGCCAATTATATGAACGGCCAGCTTATCAAGATGGAAGCCCTGGCCCGGGGCTGTGTGGAAGGAATCGCCCTGGATATTTTCGGTCATGTCAGCGAAGGTTCCGGTGAAAATGTCTTTATTGTCAAAAACGGCGTTTTGATTACCCCGCCGTTTTCTTCCTCGGTTCTTCCGGGCATTACCCGACGGACGGTTATTAAACTGGCTGATGATTTGGGTATTAAAGTAATCGAGGAAGTCATTCCCCGTGAGGCGCTTTATATTGCTGATGAAGTTTTCTTTACCGGCTCCGCCGCTGAGGTTACTCCCATCTCCGAAATTGACGGGATAATGATAGGGACGGGTCAGCGCGGGCCGATTACCGAGAAAATTCAAACCGCCCTTTTTGATATTCTCGAAGGACGTGTTGCGGACCGGCATGGCTGGCTAACTTTTGTCAATGAGCACGTAAGGCAGAAGGTTGCCAAATGAAAGTAGCTGTCGGTTCCGACCACGCCGGCTTTAAAATGAAGGAAAAAGTCAAGCGGCTGCTTCAAAAACGGCGGGTTGAAGTGGTTGATTTCGGTACTAATTCCGAGGAGTCGGTGGACTATCCTGATTATGGGTTGAAAGTCGCGCGAGCGGTAGCCGGAGGAGAAGTCGATTACGGTATCACGGTCTGCTGGACCGGCAACGGTATGAATATGACGGCCAATAAAATCAGGGGTGTCCGGGCCGGACTGGCACTTAATCCGGACATGGCTTTTCTGACCCGTTCACATAATAATGCCAATGTGCTGACTCTGGCTTCCAAATACACGCCCGAAAACCAGCTTGAGGAAATTATCAAAAATTTCCTGGAAACACCCTTTGAAGGCGGCCGGCATCAAAGACGAGTGGATAAAATAACGGATGCTGAGATCCATGATTGAGCCGGATTAAAAAAGTTTTTATACCTGTTCCGATGAAAACCCGCTGTAATGGCAGCGGGTTTTTTTAGTCCTGTTAACAATAAATGGGCTGGTTTTTCTATATGATACAAATGTATTAGTAATTGCTGATAATGGTCGGGATTCAGGATTAACTGTAAGAGGGGGGGATGGTATTTTTCGTTTTATGGTTAAATCATTATTGTTGGCATAGACTTATAACTCCCGGGTGACAACTTCGGAAGTGATTTCTATAAAAATCAATATGATCTGTCTCTTGGAATTTTTTGGTGGGAAACGAGCGGGGTAAATAAAAAACTTGCATGATTGCTTAAAAAGAATATCATTTATTTTAAGTAGAGGCATTGGTAACTTTAATAAAAACTTGAATATAAAAAATTTCCTTTTGGCAGAAGTGGTTTCTGGAAGGTATAAGAATCCGGCAATCTTATCAAATTATAAAGTACTTTTTGGGCCGTTTCTGTTATGCAAAAAAACACATCAAAACAGAAAGGAGGGGTGCCTTTGGTAATGTTTTGTTAATCCGGCAAATAGTCACCAAGAATAACAAACTTCATTATCAGGAGATCTTTAATGAAACAAAAGATTCTTTTAGCTGTGCTATTTGTTTTTATCTTCGCTGGACTGACTTTCGCAGATGATTTTATAGTAAAAAATCAGAGTTTTGGTCAGAATGGTCAGGAGTATGCTGAAGGTGAAATTGTCGTTAAGTTCAAATCTCATGTCGATGAATCAGCCAAGCAAAAAGTGAGCACGCAACTCGCGTCTTCGATTATTGAAACCAGTAAATACAGCGGGGTTTCTCGGGTTAGTATTCCCCCGGATAAAACCGTCGAGGAAATGGTACGAATTTATCAGGCTGACCCGAATGTCGAATACGCCGAACCCAATTATATCTACCATGCTTTCATGACCCCCAATGACCCGTATTATTCCTACCAGTGGCATATGCCGCTGATTAATACGGGCACGGCCTGGGATTTGAGTACCGGGTCGGGGGTGGTTGTCGCTGTTATTGACTGCGGCGTGGCCTATGAAAACTATGGTTCCTTTTATCAGGCACCGGACCTGGCCGGAACCAGTTTCGTTCCGGGTTACGACTTCGTAAACAGTGACTCACATCCCAATGATGACAATGGTCATGGTACCCATGTCGCCGGGACCGTAGCACAGACGACCAATAACAGTCTGGGGGTTACCGGGGTAGCTTTTAACTGCAGTATTATGCCGGTTAAAGTGCTCAATGCCGCCGGCAGTGGTTATCTGACCACGATAGCCAACGGTATCTATTATGCGGCTGACAATGGTGCTCATGTTATCAATATGAGCCTGGGCGGTTCCACCGGTTCTACAACTCTTTCCAATGCTTGCACTTATGCCTATAATAAAGGTGTGACCATTGTTTGCGCTTCCGGTAATGCGGGCACCAGTACGCCTCAATACCCGGCCGCTTATACGGTCTGTATTTCAGTCGGAGCCGTTAGATATGACAAAGCCAGACCTTCTTATTCCTCCTATGGTTCGACTCTCGATATCTGTGCTCCGGGCGGTGACCTTTCGGTTGACCAGAACGGCGACGGTTATGTCGATGGTGTTCTGCAACAAACCCATAATGGTACCAACTATGGCAGTTTCGGTTATTATTTCTTTGAAGGAACCTCGATGGCTTCGCCGCACGTGGCCGGTGTGGCGGCATTAATTCTGTCCAAAGCTGGTGGCGGCGGTTCCCTCACTCCGGCTCAGGTAAGAGCCTATTTACAGGATTATGCCCAGGACCTGGGGACATCCGGTTGGGACCAGTACTATGGCTATGGTTTGGTTAACGCCTATGCCTCGGTTAATGCTGTCAGCGGCAGTCAAAATCCGCCGGTTGCGGCCTTCACCGGAACGCCTACCTCGGGTACTGCCCCCCTGACGGTTAACTTTACCGACCAGTCCACTAACAACCCGACCAGCTGGAGCTGGACTTTCGGCGACGGCGGGACCTCTACTGCTCAAAATCCCTCTCATACGTACACGAGCGCCGGTACCTACACCGTCACCCTGACTGCAGCCAACGCCTATGGCAGTGACAGTGAAACCAAAACCGGTTATATCACTGTTACAACCGGTGCCGCTCCGGTGGCAGCTTTTACCGGAACCCCGACTTCAGGTTATGCTCCACTGAACGTCAACTTTACCGACCAGTCCACCAACAGTCCGACCAGCTGGAGCTGGACGTTCGGTGACGGCGGGACTTCGACTGCTCAAAATCCCTCTCATACATACACAAGCGCCGGAACCTATACTGTCACTCTGACCGCGGCCAATGCCTATGGCAGTGACGGTGAAACCAAAACCGGTTATATCACGGTTAACACCGCCACCAACGTAATGCATGTAAATGATATTACTGTTACCAGAGTGTATAGATCAGGTAGGTATGCCGGACGGGCGGTTGTTCAGATTTACAACCAATCCGGAGCGCCTGTTTCCAGCGCCAGGGTTTATGTGTCATACAGTGGACCGAGTTCCGGCTCGCTCAGTGGGTATACCAATACCAGCGGTAACGTAACCTTCACCACCGGGTATATTAGAAATCCCAGCGGCGAGTGGTGTTTCACTGTTACCAATGTCACCAAGTCCGGCTGGACTTACAGCAGTGCCTCCAACGTGGTGACGAAGTCCTGTGAAAGCGGCGATGTATACAGCGAGGATAATGTAGTTGAAATGCCGGCCGAATACCGCTTGTTGCAGAACTATCCCAACCCGTTCAACCCGATAACGACGATTCAGTTCATCCTGCCGACAGCTGCCTACACCCAATTGTCGGTTTACAACATTCTGGGCCAGGAGGTGGCAACGCTGGTTGACGGAACGCTTGATGCTGGTGAGCACAATATCCAATGGAATGCCGAAGAATACCCCAGCGGGATTTATCTATATCGTCTCACAACCAGTGACTTTACTGAAACCCGCAAAATGATCCTGCTGAAATAAACCAGCAACTTTTGCTATGTTAAAGGACAGGTCGAAAGGCCTGTCCTTTTTTTTAGGTTGCAGTTAAGTCTATTCATTCAAGTCTGTTAAGAAGGTTATTCTTGCACGAAAATCAGATGCGGGCGTTACTATAACCACAAGGTGCTATTAGAATAACATATTTCCATGTGGTTCAATTTGTTAGATAAATATACCGGAATGGATTGACCTGGCTTCCAATTTTATATACATTTACCCTGATTTAATTAAGTGCTTATAAATGAGAGGAGAGTGTTTATGTCATATCTCAAGCAGGTTGACCCGGAAATATATGATGCCATAATAAAAGAAACTGAACGCCAGGCTACTAAACTGGAATTGATAGCCTCAGAAAATTTCGTTTCTGAGGCGGTGATGGAAGCCGCGGGCGGAGTCATGACCAACAAATATGCCGAAGGTTACCCCGGTAAACGGTACTACGGCGGGTGCGAGTATGTTGATGTTGCCGAGGACCTGGCGCGGGACCGCGCCAAACAGCTGTTCGGCTGCGAGCATGCCAATGTCCAGCCGCACGCTGGTTCTCAGGCCAATATGGCTGTTTATTTCACCGTCCTTAAACCAGGGGATAAAGTTATGGGACTGGACCTTTCCTGCGGCGGCCATCTTACGCATGGTCACCCGATTAATTTTTCCGGCTTTTTGTTTGAATTCCACGGTTACACGGTGGACAGGCAAACCGAGGTAATCGACTATGACCAGTTGCTTAAGATGGCGCAGGAAATTCAGCCGAAACTGATTGTTGCCGGTGCTTCGGCTTACCCGCGCTTTCTGGATTTCGAGAAAATCCGGAAGGTTTGTGACGCAGTCGGTGCTTACATGATGGTTGATATAGCTCATATCGCCGGCCTGGTGGCGACCGGTCTGCACCCTTCGCCGGTACCGATGGCCGATTTTGTGACCACCACCACGCACAAGACCCTGCGCGGCCCCCGCGGCGGCATGGTCATGTGCAAGGAAAAATACGCCGCCGACCTTGACCGGATGGTCATGCCGGGAATTCAGGGCGGACCGCTGATGCACATCATCGCCGCCAAAGCGGTGGCTTTCAAAGAAGCTCTCACGCCGCAGTTTAAAGAATACCAGGAAACCATCGTAGCCAACGCCGTCCGCCTGGCTGACAGCATGAAAGAAAAAGGTTACCGGCTGGTGGCCGGGGGTACCGACACTCACCTTTTCCTCGTCAATTTCGTCGATATTCCCAAAGTGACCGGCAAGAAGGTCGAAATTGCCCTCGATAAGGCGGGCATCACTGTCAACAAAAACACCGTACCGTTCGACCCGGAAAAACCGTTCGTAACCTCCGGCATCCGCATTGGCACCCCGGCGATTACCACCCGCGGGATGAAGCCCGAGCATATGCCGATTATCGCCGATTTCATCGACCGGGCGATTAAAAACCGGCTCGACGATGAAGCGCTGGAGAAAATCCGTCTCGAAGTTGCCGCCTTCTGTAATAAATTCCCTCTTTACCAGGAGCGGATGGAGGTTTGAAGATGCTGTTCCAGGTGACCATGTTTCCGACCGACAAACACGGAGCGTCGGTTTCCGACGAGGTGGCGCAGGTAATCGATATCATAGATAAGTCCGGCCTGCCCTATCGGCTGACCGCCATGGCGACGCTCATCGAGGGCGACTGGGGTGAGGTTATGAAAGTTATCAACAAAGCTCGGCTGAGACTTCGAAAAAACAACAGCCGTATATATATAATAATCACCATTGACGACCGCAAGGGGGCTAAAAACCGCCTGACCGGCAAAATCAAGTCTGTCGAGAACAGGCTGAAACGGGAGGTAAACAAGTAATGAAAACTATCAGAGTTGTTTATATTTCGATTCCCCGGGACGAAGCCCGGAATCTTTCCCGGGGGATTGTGGAAAACCGTCTCGCCGCCTGCGTGAATATTATCCCCAAGATTGAATCGTATTTCTGGTGGGAGGACAAGGTCCAGTTTGACGAGGAGTCTTTATTGATTGTTAAAACAACCGACGCCAAATTCAACGACCTGATGGAATATGTTCTTGAGAATCATCCTTATGAACTGCCGGAGATAATCGGTTTGCCGCTGGTGGCGGCTTTCCCGGACTACATCGCCTATGTCAAAACCGAGACGGAGAAGGAGTAGGGGGAATATCTCTGATTTTTGGGATATTGATTGGCTGAATCCTTTTAATGACTGCTGAGTACAATAGTAAATACTTATGATTTGTAGAATTGGTCGTCTTATATCAATTGCCTTTTTTTCGGTCTGCCTTACGGCCGGTTCGCTCTACGCCCAGGCGGCCGACTCCTCGTCGAAAAAAACCGCCCGCACCAGTTCCACCTTCGATATGGCTGAAGGCGCCGCCAGCAGAGGTGAATTTAATACCGCCCTGATGTACTTCCAGCAGGCGTTCCAGGAAGCCGTCCGTGACGGCAATGTCGAAATACAGGCTTATACCCTGAGCACGATGGCGGAAATATATCGTAACGAAATCGGCAACAACGACAGCGCCCTGGCCTATTACCACGCCGCTCTCATGGTGCACCGCCAAATAGGGAAAAAGGAAAGCGAGGTTTACGACCTCAATATGCTCGGAATGACTTACCGCGACCTGGGTCAGCTCGAGGACGCCCTGAAAAAATACGGCGAGGCGCTGGAGCTCGCTCAGAAAAATGATTTCAAGGAAGCGGAAGCGTTCGCCCTGAGGGAAATGGGGCTTATCTACCAGGTAACGGAGAAATATGATTTCGCTCTGGATAATTTCCGGACCGCTCTGCATCGGCACGAAGAACTTGGTGATAAAAAAATGACCGCCCTGGGGCATATTGATATCGGCCTGACTTTAGCCGGTCAGGGGGATTCGGTCAATTCGGAAGTTGAGCTCCAGCAGGGGCTGGATTTGTATCGCGAGATGGATGACCCGGTGGAAACAGCCTGGCGGCTTAATTCCATCAGCGTTTACCTGTACAAAATCGGTCATTTTGAACGGGCTGTTAAATATTACAAGGAGCTTTGGGAATTCTACCGGAAGTACAAAGACCGCCAGGGCGAAGCCAATGCCCTGAATATGCTGGGGTCGTGTTATTTCGAGCTGAACCGGATTGATTCCTCGGTAGCGGTACTTGAGAAAGCACTGGCTATAAGTACTGAAATCGGTGATAACCTGAATATGCTCAATACCCTGACCAATATCGGCGTGGTTTATAAGGAAAGCGCTCGCTACGAAAAAGCCCTGGAGTATTTCAAGCGGGTATTGAAAATTATCGATGACAACGGTTTCACCACCGGCCGGGCACAGGTTGTGAACGCCATCGAGGAAATCAACCGTAAATTGAAAAAGACCGACCCATGATGTTAACTCCCTTTTTGAAAATGAATACCGCTCATGATAAGGAACCCTATGTCATATAAAAAGCTTCTTTGCCCCTGGTGTTTTTTGCTGATGTTTTTTCTGCCGCATGAAATCTCGGCGCAGGATAAGGAGGCTCAAGCTAAATATTTGAGCACCCTGTCTTTTGAGGAAACCGTGAAGCGGGCTGACAGCGCTTGCGAAAAGCAGGATTATTCGACCGCCCTTTTTTATTACAGAATCGCCCTGAACGAGGCGCACCGGGAAAATAATAAGGCCGGGTTGAGCAAAACCTTTGAGCGTATAATCACGGTATCGGAAAAAGCTGAAGAAAAAAAACTGGATTCGCTGGTGACGCTGTATAAAACTGGTCCGGCTCTCGAAAAGGCGGGCAACGAAGCTTTGCAGAAAGGCGATACCCTTGCGGCTTCGTTATATTTGGGGACGGCAATTAAAATAGCCCAAAGAGACCGTAACCTGAACGCCGAGGCGGCACTCTTAATCAACCGCGGGATGCTTTTTGCGCTTCAAAAGAATTATCCCCGGGCGATTGACCACCGCCGCCGGGCGATGGTACTTCTGCGTGACAATGACAATCCCCTGATGGCCGCCCGGCAGTTAAGTGTTATGGGCCTGAATTACCCCTTTATCGGGATGAACGACAGCGCCCTGGCCTGTCATCACGAAGCCTTAAGAATTTATCGACGGCTCGGGAATAAACCGGGTGAGGGCGAGGCGCTGGGTAATATCGGCTCGATTTACGGGGTGAGCGGGCCACCCGACAGCGCTTTAAAATATTTCAATGACGCCCTGGTTATTTACAGAGGTATCCCGCAACGCGACCGGGTCGCCGACCAGCTGGTCAATCTCGGCAGTGTTCATAAAGGTACGAAGCATTACCAGGAAGCTCTGGCCGGCTACCGGGAAGCGGCCGATATCTACCGGGAACTTGACCATATCGAGGGCCTGGCGTTTTCGCTGGAAGGTATGGCTATATCGTACAGCCTTCTTCACCACATCGATTCCGCCATCGCGAGTTACCGGAAGGCAGCGGAATACTTCAGCCGCTTAGCTGAGAAAAAGAAGGAAGTTTTTCTCCTTACCGACGCCGCCCTTTTATACATTGTTCTCGACAATGAAGCCGAAACCGTGAAGCAGCTTGACAATGTCGAACAGCTCTACACACGGATTGGAGAAGCCGACTTTACGGTCGAACGACTAAGCTATATCAGTACCCAGTTGTATGAGATGAAAAGACCGGCACTGGCCATGAAATATTTTGAAAAACTCCTGGAGATATATCGTCGCGACGGTAACCGCCCCAAAGAAGCCCTGATGCTCAGTATGCTCGGCTCCTGTGCGTATCAACTCGAGGAAAGCGAAGAGGCTTATGATAAGTTAAACCGTTCTCTGGACATCAGCCGCGAGATTGACGACCTTGAAGGTCAGGTGAGTACCCTGACTATTCTGGGTTTACTGAAGAAATCCGAATCGGAGTTTGAAGAAGCCCTGCAGTATCTTGAGACCGCCATGGATTTGTTAAAGAAAGCCGGTAACAACAGCGGTCAGGAAGCGATGCAGGGTTTGATAAACGAACTGAAAAGTATGATGTAGGGAGTGCTTTTCGGTTATGCGCTGTCCGCATTGCGGTCATGAGGAAGACAAGGTGGTTGACAGCCGGCCTTCGCAGGATGGTCGGGCGATTCGCCGCCGCCGGGAATGTCTCAAATGCGGCGAACGGTTTACCACCTATGAATACGTCGAACAATATAATCTGACGGTTTTAAAGTCGGACAATCGCCGGGAACCGTTCGACAAAAATAAAATCATTCAAGGTATGAAACTCGCCTGCAACAAACGACCGGTATCTTCCAAACAGATTGAAACCATGGCCGACGATATCGAAGCCAACCTGACCCAGCAGTATAAAAATGAAATACCCAGCAAAGAAATCGGCGAGATGGTCATGGCCCGGCTGCGCCAGGTGGATGAAATCGCTTATGTCCGCTTCGCTTCGGTGTATCGTAAATTCCAGGACAAAGCCGAATTTCTGGAAGAGATGAAAAAACGTCTGGAATAGACTGCCTGTGGACAGGCTGATTTTTTTTTCTCAAATTCTCTTGGTATGGAACAGGCTCAAGACGATTCAAAAAGGAAAGACCCTTATTCGATGTCATTTGTGGACCACCTGGAAGAACTTCGCTGGCGCCTGTTCAAGGCTATTCTTTCGGTGGTCATCATGGCGATTGTCGCCTTCTATTTCTCTGACTGGATATTCCGTTTTTTACTTGTGCCCCTGGGGGATACCAAGCTCTATGTCACCGAGGTAACCGGTTCCTTTTATGCCTACCTTAAAATTGCCTTATTTGCCGGGATTTTTGGAGCCTTCCCGATTGTTTTTTATCAGTTATGGATGTTTGTCGCTCCGGGCCTTTATAAACATGAGAAAAAAGTGGTCATTCCTCTGGTTTTGATATCTTCCGCACTTTTCCTTGTCGGAGCCGGTTTTTGTTATGTCGTGGTTTTACCTCTGGCGCTTAAATTCTTAATTGGTTTTTCCGGGGACCTGTTAAATCCGATTATTACAGTCGGCAGTTATATCAGCTTCGCCGGTCTTTTGATGGTTACCTTCGGATTGGCATTCGAACTTCCAATTATTGCCTTTTTTCTGGGGAAGATGGGTTTAATATCGTCACAATTTTTAGCCCGGGGTCGCCGGTATGCTATCGTGATTATTCTGGTAATTGCCGCTATAATCACCCCCCCGGATGTTTTTACCCAGGTGGTTCTGGCAATTCCCATCTATTTTTTGTACGAGGTTTCGATTATTTTAGTGAAGTTTACCGGTAAGAAAAAGTAGGTTAACAAGTTACTCGATTTTTAAAGGGATGTTTCCTGTTCCCCTGTTGACAATTTGACGCTGGACCATTAATTTATGTACCAGCAAAAGCGGGTGTAATTCAGCGGTAGAATGCAAGCTTCCCAAGCTTGACGTCGTGGGTTCGACCCCCATCACCCGCTTTTTTTATTGGTAAGGAAAAGATGAAAATCCTCGATGTCGACCCCGCCTCACCTTTGTTCGGACAGGTTCGCGCCGGATATACCCTTCTAACGATAAATAATAAAAAAGTCGAGGATACACTTGATTTCTGTTTTAAAGTTTCCCAGGAAAAAGTAAAGCTCACCTTTGCCGACCCTCAGGGACGCAAAATTTATTTCGCCTTCAACGATATTCCCCCCGGACAACTTGGACTAAGATTCGAAGACGACCGGATTAAGACCTGTAAAAATAACTGTCTTTTTTGCTTTGTCCGGCAACAGCCGCGGGGGATGAGACGGCAGCTTTATATTCGCGATGAAGATTACCGGCTATCCTTTACCCACGGAAACTTCATCACCCTATCCAATCTTGAACGCGCCGACCTTGACAGAATCGTCAGGCAGCGCCTGTCGCCTCTGTATGTATCGGTACATACAACGGAAGAGGTTTTGCGGCGTTACATGCTGGGTAATAGAAAACTGCCATCTTTGATGCCGCAAATGCGCTTTCTGGTTAAAAACCGGATAACGCTGCATACCCAGGTGGTGTTGTGTCCGGGTATTAATGACGGTGCCCACCTTGAAAGGACTATTGATGACCTGGCCGGGCTGTATCCGCAGACAGCGACTCTGGCGGTGGTGCCGGTCGGTTTAACTCGTTTCCGCGAAAAACTGCCGGTCCTGCGCCCCTTTACCCGGAAAGAAGCGGGAGATATTATTACTTACCTGGAAAGCCGGCAGAAAGTATTTTTGAAGAAGCTGGGCAGTCGTTTTGTGTGGCCGGCGGATGAATTCTATGTTCTGGCCGGTCGTTCTTTTCCCCGCCGAAAAGATTATGAACAAATGGCTCAGTTTGAAAACGGCATCGGCATGGTCCGCGAGTTTCTTATGGTATTCAACAGGAATCGCAAGCGATTGAAGAAGGTAAATGCCTCGAAAAGGATTTTATTCTTGACCGGGTATTCCGCTTATCCTTTCATGCGGGATGAAATTATGCCTTATCTAATGCAGGAGCTGAAACTGAAAAGCATTTTAAAAAAAGTCGCCAACCGTTTCTGGGGTAAAAATGTGACCGTCACCGGTCTTTTAACCGGTTGCGACCTGCTTCGAGCCGCTCTCAGCGTGAGGGGGGATTTTGATGTTGCCGTTTTGCCTCCCAATTGTCTTAACCGTGACGACCTTTTTCTGGATGATATGTCCCGGCAGGAGTTTTCGACACGGTTGAAAAAGAAGGTAGTTGTCGGTCAGTATAATCTGGTAAACAGTATAATCGAAGCCCTTTCATGAGTATTCCGTTAGTTGCCATAGTTGGTCAGCCTAATGTGGGGAAATCATCCCTTTTTAATCGTTTCATGAAAAAAAAACTGGCGGTGGTTGACAGCCGGCCCGGCGTGACCCGGGACCGTAATTACAGCCTGTGCGATTGGGCGGGGGTAAGTTTCCGTCTGGTTGACACCGGGGGACTCGTGCCCGCATCTAAAAACGAAATGGAGAAACTTATCTATGACCAGACGGCTTTCGCAATCAATGAAGCCGATCTGGTCCTTTTTTTGGTTGATGCCCAGCTGGGTATTGACCAGGTTGATAAACGTATTGCCCGTGATATATTAAAAGCCGGGGTGCCGTGTATTCTGGTCGCCAACAAGGTTGACAGTGACAAATTCGAACCGGACATATATGAATTTATGAAACTGGGTTTGGGCGAACCATGGCCGGTTTCGGCGGCGGTGGGTCTGGGAATAGGGGAGCTTTTGGACACACTGGTTTCGCGACTTCCTCCCCGAACCGACCTTCCGGAAAGTGAACTGGGAACCATCCGGGTGGCTGTGGTCGGCCGTCCCAATGTGGGCAAATCATCTTATATAAATAAACTTCTCGGCGAGGAGCGGTTAATAGTCTCCCCGGTGGCCGGTACCACCCGTGATGCCGTTGATACGCCCTTTGAATATGATAACCACCGTTATGTTCTCGTTGATACCGCCGGTTTAAGGCGGAAATACAAGGTCCGCGAGAACATTGAGTTCTATACTAACCTGCGAACGATTAGAACCATTGAAAGTTGTGATGTGGCGATTGTGCTGGTCGATGCCGTTGAGGCGGTTACGGCTCAGGATCAGCGAATCCTGGCCCAGGTGCTCGAAAGCCGCCGGGCAGCTATTCTGGCTGTGAACAAGTGGGACCTGATTGACAAGGATGAACTTACGGCGGACCAGTATGCCGCCCGGATTAAGGAACAGCTCGCCATGTTCGACTATCTGCCGATTATTTTCATCTCCGCCCTGACCGGCAAGCGGGTCAGCAAGGTTATGGAGCTTGTTAACCAGGTTTATGAGAATCATAACCGGCGTATCAGTACCGCCGAATTGAATGCTTTTCTGGAGGAAGCTTTTGCCCGTCGGAAACCCCCGGCGAAGCAGAGAAAATATATCCAGATGAAATATATCACGCAGACCGAGATTTCCCCGCCCACCTTTATAATTTTCACCAGTCACCCCGAACTGGTTGATAAGGCTTACATAAATTATTTAAACAACCGGCTTCGAGAGCGTTTTAATTTTGAAGGTGTTCCCATCCGCTTAAAATTCCGCCGCAAGTAAATTCTATCTGTCAGTTGCTGTCATAAGGGACTCTTTTTCTTTCCCCCGGTGGTCGCTTAAAGGTTAAAAATCGGCTTTATAAACCGTTTTTTCAGCCGATAATGTCCATAATGACCGAACTTGCGACATATCAAAAGAAAATCAACGAACTGGAAGCCGGTCTGGAAGCTCAGAAAGCCCAGTTACGCGACCTGGCCACCATGGGGGCTGTAATCACCTCCATGCACGAAATCGATGCCGTTCTGTCGGTGGTTATGGATATGGCCATCAGGCTGGTGGACGGTGAAGTTGGTCTTATCATGATTAATGAAAACAACCACCTGGAGAAAAAAGTGACTTGGGGGGTAAGCGATAAATTCGTAAGGAACCTCAAATATAAAGATGGTCTGGACCTGGCCACCTACTGCCTGAACCATCGGGAAGCGGTGCTCGTTTCCGATTTGGATATCAGAACCGAAGAAGGGGTGAT
>JAQUSF010000082.1 GCA_028715215.1 Candidatus Zixiibacteriota bacterium | reverse complement strand
AAATTAACCTGACTCTCGATGGTGAACCTTTTTTGAACCAGGCCATGATGACTTTTATCGAAATGATTTCAAAGGCCGGTTACGTTGCCGTTTTTGCTTCCAACGGAACGATACTTGACCGGTCAACGATTGACCGCCTGTCACAGTCGGGTATTTTTCATATTTCCATCGACTTCGCCGCCGATGAACAAACATTCGAAACCATCCGCGGTCAAAAAGGTCATTATGCCGTCGTCCTTGAAAACCTGCGTTACCTTGCCCAGAAAACAAAGACCCGGCCTAATGTCCACCTGCGTATCAACGATATCGCCCCATTCGCCGGTCGTGAACCGAAGGCATCGTTGTCCCGATTAAGAGCACTGTTTGACGGCGACCTGCGTTCGTGCGTCCGGTTCACTTCCCGGCAGTTTCACAATTTTTGCGGTCATTTACCCTGCGAGAAAAGCCAAGCTCGTTATCGCCTGTGTCCCTATCCCTGGACCCAGCTGGCGGTTACCTACGACGGCGACTGTGTTGCCTGTTGTCGGGATACCGCGGCTCGCACCGTGCTGGGTAATGTTTTCGAGAAATCCATAATGGAAATATGGAACGGTGCACCTTACCGTCAACTGCGACAGAACCTGCTCGAGCGCAAACCCGAACTAAACCAGGCCTGCCGGAACTGCGACCTGCCCTACAGCGGCGGAGAAAAACGCTGGCACATCGGCTATATACTGAACTCGCTGCTGCGTCGTTAATAAACGGACTTACGTTGGTTTTTTCTTGAAGAGTACCGCAATCGAAAGGGGAATCAAACCAATCAGGAGTATCACCGCGCAGAGTACCACCAGCGGATATTCCCGGGGTCGGGCGTATTTTTTCAAATAACGGATCAAAGCCAGCGAGGATATTATTCTCATTTTAAGCGGTTTCTGCCGCACCGACGCCCCGGCATAATGCTCCACCGTTGCCCCGGGATAATAAAGTAACCGGTAACCGGCGGCTTTAAGGCGGCGGCAGTAATCAACATCGTTGAAAAAAATGGGAAACTTTTCATCGAGCAGGCCGACTTCCTCCACTACCTTCCGGGGTATCAACATCACCGCACCCATCGGCTGGTCGACGAACTTTTCCGTTTCATGGTCAAACCAGCCCATCCGCCAGTCGGCGAAACGGCGATGACGCGGGAACAGCCGGTCAAGAAACAGCGCCCGGTAAAAAATATGCCGGTACGAGGGAAACGACCGCGCTGATTTCTGAAGCTTTCCATCGAAACCGATATAGCGGGGACCTATTAAACCAATCGTTTCATCCGCCTTCAGACGTTCAAGAAGCGACACGGCTGTACCGGGGGGAAAACGAAGGTCCTGGTTGAGAATATAAAGATACCGCCCGCGTGCCTTTTCCAGGCCGATATTAACCGCTCTGGCAAAACCAAGGTTAGTCTTATTCTCGACAAGGCTTATATCCGGATAATGCTCTTTAACGTACGCAACCGAACCGTCGTTCGAACCGTTATCCACCACGATAATTTCATGACTCAACGAACTCAGATCGTCCGAGAGAGTCCGGAGACAGTCGGGAAGAAACTTCATGCCATGGTAGGCGATAACAATGGCTGAGATTTCGACAACGGTTTCTTTCATGTCAGCCTGTCCAGAAGGCGGGCGAATTTACCCGCCATAGTTGAAGAAGAATAAGGCCGGGCGTATGCAGGTAGAGGCTTTATCGGCAGTTGTCCCTGCCCGGATAAATCAACCCGGCGCTGCAGGAATGCAACCGCGGCCGTGATTGTTGCATCATCAAAATACATCCCCGCCCCGGTTTCGTCCAGCAAACGGGCGATTTCGCTATCCCGTGCGACATAAGCCATAACCTGGCGTCCCGACGCCAGCAGGTCATACATCCGCGCCGGCATAATTTTCTGTTCCCCGGCGGCTTCCAGGCCGATATAAAAAAGCGATGCCTCCGACAATATACGGATAGTCTCTTTCCTTTCTTTAAAACCATGTATCACGCATTTGTCTTTTAAATCAAATCCGTCAAGATACTTTTCGAACCAATCCCGGTTCACCTGCCCCACCTGGATTATCCTTACCTTATCGAATGCCGAGGGTGCTGAGGTCTTAAGGCGGGACAAAACTTCAAAGAGTGGTGTGACGGCTTTATCCTCATGCTGATGCCCCAGCAAGCCGATATGAAAATATTTCGTATCCTGCGGTTCGCGCCAGAGCTCAGCAAGGTCGTCGTATCCGTTAGCTATTATTTCATTGGTGTTAAAATATTCCGCCAGGGTACGATTGACAACCGTGAGGGCGGCGGCTTCCTTTTTTATGTCCGCAAGCAGTTTTAATCCTTTTTGAATATTTTTTCCACCGGTGTAGGTCGCCTCAATTTTGTAACTGGTCCAGAAATCACGGAAATCAGCCACCCAGGGAACGCTGTATTCGGCGGCCAGTCGTCGGGCTATCAGATGCGACGAGACCGGCGGCGAGGTTGAAATTATTGCATTATAGCGGTAATTATTAAGCAGTGTCCGTCCCAGCCTGATGGCCGGTTTAACCCAGCCCTCTTTCGAATCCGGGAAAAATCTTTCGGACACTTTATGACCGCTCTCAATCATCCCGGGACTGACTTTTCTTAATCCCAGAAGATACATGAGGCGCTGCGGGTCGCGCGAACCGGAGCGGAAAATCCGATTTGTATCGAGACCTTCCAGAAGTTCCGGCTCGTAGTGGCGATAAGTTACCGGTTTGACCGTGAGAATATGACAATCATATTGAAAGCCGGGTAGTCTTTTAAAAAGGTTTAAGGGGCGGCCTACCCCGCCCAATCCCAGGGGCGGAAAGTAATAACATATCAGGAGTACCTTCTTCACTTCCTTCTCCGGGTCGCCGCCAGCCGGTGCATTATTTCGATTGTCCTGGTTATGTTATCTTCGAAAACCGCCTGCTTTTTGACCTTTTCCAGGTTATCCCGGCGAAGTTTTTCCAGGTAATCGTTTCTCTCCAGAAGGCGGGTAATGATTCCCCGCAGTTGTTCGCCGTTATAAAGCTCGTAGACGAAACCGGTGTCGGGCGTCAACCATTCCTTTATGCCGGGGATATCCGCGGCTACGGGAATCAATCCCAGACCCATGGCTTCAATCATCGAAGCCGGAGAGGAATCGGAGATGGCGCTGGACAGATAGACATCATGCCGGGCGGTGCAGGCCAGGAAATCTTCGCGGTCCATCTTCTTATAAACGTTCAACTTTTCCCCCACCAGGGTGCGGGCATTGACCAGAAAATGCCCGGCCAGGGTACCGAAATCGGGAAAAGTGAGGGTTACCCGTCCGGCGTTGACCAAAGGCGCCAGCGCCTGAACAATGAAAAGATTATTATAAATTTTTTCATGACGGCGGGGAATTATGATTTTAAGAGGTTTCGAAAAGGCATAATCCGATTTATGGTACTGCAGATATCTTTTTTCCATCCCCCAGGGGATGACGGCGCTGGCTTCGAAAGGACTTATTCTCCGGGCTATCTGAAGCAGATAATCGGAATCAGCCGTGACAAAATCGGCCTGGTTGAGCCCGTAAACGATTTTACGGCGATGAAAAACGGATTTGCCGGGGACAATAAGTATATCCGACCCCCACAGGTGCAAAAGAACCGGGGCAAAACGCCGGGCGCCGGCCAGGGCGACGGTAAAACCGTATCCTGAAACATAGTGAGGGTTGATAATATCCGGCTGGAAACGTCGAATTATACCCCGTACCTCGGTGGCCGCCATGATATAATGAAGTTTCGAAATAAAGCCGCGGCTTTTCAGGAGGTAATGATGCATTTCTCCCTGCTCCAGCGAAGCCGGCAGAACGTGACAGCCCTGCCGTCGTAATTCCGTCACGTAGCGTTCGGTATGAAAAGCCCGGCTGTCCGCCAGCACCAGCACTTTAAGTTTCTTTTCTTTCACCACAGTCTGCCCAACCAGGATAAATACCGGTAACAATGATACCGGTAAGTTTCTCCGCCCCACTTACTTTTATATTTTTCCAGTCCGGCCGCTTCGCCGGGAGTGGCTCCGAAGTTCAAATATCGCACTCCCCTTGCCGCCAGTTGACGAGCCACCGAATAAAGAATATACTGGTTGGATTTAAGCGACGAAAACTTTTTATTGAAATATATCTGCCAGTTGAGAGCCATGTCGTTATCGATAAGGTAAATGTGCGACGCCACGGCTTCATCGCCGGCATCGACATAAACCCACCAGACCCGCGCATCTTCCCGGACCAGCCGGGCCAGGGCTTCGAAAAAAGACGGCGTGTATTTCGGCCTTCGACCATGTCTCTTTTCCGTCTGTCTCATAAGGGGTATGAACTTATCAAAATGCTTTTCAACTTCAAATTTTTCCATCACGATACGTTCCCGTTCGGCTTTGCGTATTTCCGACCGGATTTTTTTGTCCGGCGGCTGCCAGTCAGCGGCTGAAATATCCGTCAGCGCGGTTTGGCAGGCCAGCGTTTGAAAAGAGGGGTGGCTTTCAAACAGCCTGTAATAATCGCTGATATGCAGTTTCATATAACCGCTCTTCACCAGGGATGAGAACAGGGTACGAACAATTTTTTTAACGACGGCGTCATCATCCGTGTTATAAAGGATGCGGCAGTACAAGCCGTCCGGCAGAGCCTGATATCTTCGATAAAAACCCCGGCCGAACTCGATGCCGGGAAGAACGGCCAGAACCTCGCGGTTTTCTTGCACCGTGTCATAAACAACCCTGCCCCCGAGGGTTTCCCAGAGAGCCATAAACCCGGTCGAGGTAAACAGGGAATAAGCATCCAACCGGGAGATTAAGTCTTCCGGGAGGTCTTTCAAGGTGTAACGTTCAATCAGCATCAGTTACGGATTAATAGAAATTTCCCGCGGCCGACATTCCCCTCGCTGTCGGTCATGACAAAGAAATAAACTCCCGAAGCCACCGGTTCGCCGTTCTGGTTGCACCCGTTCCAGTAAGAATCAAAACGGGGGTCAAGGACCAGCTCCCGCACCGTTTCCCCGGCGGTATTATAGATACTCACTTTCCCGGTACCGGCGAAATTAAATTTAAGGATATCATCACCGCTATCGATGACGTACGGATTGGGAAAAGCCAGCACCCGGTTGACATCCCTCGCCGGCGGCCCTATATCCGAGGGTATCCGGGAAATACCGGCGCTGGTGGCGACATAGATATCGCCGGTATATATATCATAAGTAATGTTTTTAATATCATCGGACACCAGACCGCTGTTAAGTGTGGTATAATAACTCAACTCGCCGTCACCGTACCGGGCAAGGCCGTTCCGGCCGCCGGCCCATAAATTCCCCCGACTGTCAAATTCAATGGCCATAACCTCGGAACCGAAACCTTCCGGCAGATAGACATCGACGAACAAATCCGTTCCCGAATCGAACCGTGACAGACCGAAATTGGTCGCCGCCCATAATTCGCCGGTGGCGGGTGAAAATTTCACGTTGCGCACCAGGTTGGACAGCAGGCGTGAATTGCTCTCGGTATATTGCCGGCATGCCGTTTCCGTATGGTCGAAAGGACTACTGCCGACATTACAGACAAAAACGCCCTCGAACTCCGAACCTACTGCCAGGTAGCCGTTAAAATAATCAAGAGTGAATACCCGGGCATCCGTGATGGCGCTGTTTATCAACAGCGAGTCCCAACCCGCTCGTTGGTCAAGGTTGTTCAAATCAGCCACTGTTATGGGATAACCATTAAAAGCCCGATAGCTGGCGGCATACAAATACCGGCCATCGGTATCCATGTCATAAATAACGATATAGCGATGATTCTCGGCCACCCCACTTAACGAGGAATTGCTCGTATCATAATTTACCACCTGGGAATCATTGATATGATAAAGACCGAGGCCGAAAGTACCCACCCAGGTATTCCCCGATGAATCCGAGATTACATCCATAGTCCGGTCCTTGACATCAAACGGCCGGCTGATCCAGACACCGTTAATATAGTCCGCCGCCGGTTTGGTGGTAAAAACCGCGGTGATGCGACCGTATCGGTTAACTGTAACATCAGAAACATTATTCCCCGGCATGCCGGTATAAACATACTCTGTAAAAATTAAATTACCGGGGATACCGCCGCCGGTCGGAGCCCGATATACTCCGTCGGCACCGGCACCAACCCAGTGATAACCGTCAACCCGGGTACCTGTAACCGGCATGGCCGGCAAACCGGTCCGGATTAAGGGAGTAATCAGGCCGTTTTTCAATAAGCCCATACCGCCGGCACTGTAAAGAAACAGGGTGTCGTTTTCAATAACCATATCGGTAAAATCTTCATTCACACCGAAGTCAACCGGGACAAACGAAGTATCCGAATCGGTTCGCTCCAGACGGAAAAGACCATTAGCCGTGGCTGTATACAATGCTCCCTCAAAAAGAACAATCCGCCTGATTATTTCCGTACCCAGTTCAGGGTAATTGAAAACACTGAAAACTTCCCAGTTAGCCGGGGATTTCAAATAGTTAGGCTGGCTTTTATCGGAAACCGCCAGACCTGACGAAGTCGCCAGCCAGATGGAATCCCCGACAAGGAGAATATCATAAACATCCGGCTGGGGGTTGAGATTGCCGAACAAACCGTAACTGTCCTGTATCTGGCCGCCGTCGTTGACTTTCGAAAATAACACCAGTCCCAGTTCCGTTCCGACCCAGAGAAAATCACCCTCATCCTGAAGGCAATGCAGCTTGAAGGTTTTACCCTCGGTATCGAGAAACAGAAACTGTTCGGAATTTACGCCGTTGAATTTAATCAGCCGTCCGGCGCCGCCGACCCATTTCTGCCCTTCCGCATCGACAATTATATCGGTTATATCGGTTGTCCCCAGGCCGTTGATATTCGTGTATTCCACCCCTTGACCGGTGAAATCGAAAACTGCGAGAAGTCCCCCCGAGGTGGCCAGGTACATCGTATCGTTGACCGTTTGCATCCGCCGGACTTCTTTAAAAGACGTGAAAGTAGTCCAGTCGACGGCGGCAGTCGCGACACCCGTCCACAGCGCCGTCATCACAGCAACAGTCAAACCTACTTTTTTAGAAGTGTTTTTTGAATAAGCCATATTACCGTAAATATAATACATAAGGATACAAGCATCAACAGCGAGGTCAAGCCAATAATATCGCCATGACGGGTAAAAAAAGATTTACCGTGCAAAAGCTTGATTTTCCCCGTAACCGCAGCCACTTCATTATAGCTCAGGTTTTCCCGTAAACGACCGTAGTCATCGACAATAAAACTCAAGCCGCTGTTGGCCGTGCGTGCCATCCAGCAGCGGTTTTCCACCGCCCGGGTGATAAATATCCGGGCGTGCATATAGATCCCCACCGAATTGCCGAACCAGGTATCATTGGTTATGCCCACTATAAATTCGGCCCCTTGTTGAATCATTTTCCGGGTGTATTCCGGAAAAGTCGATTCAAAACAGATAAGCACCCCGTACTGAGCCCCGGGCAGGTCGAAAAGGACAATGGAATCGCCGGGATAAAAATCGGACCACCATTGCACATTATATTTTTTAATGAAAGTGAGGTATTCCATAATCACATCCCGGTTCAAGAACGGCAGGGCGTCCTGGTACGGGACATGTTCCGAAAACGGCACCAGCTTAACCTTGTCATAGCGCTTTTCGATGTGGCCATCGGGATTGAATTGAAAGCAGGAGTTATAGTAGCGCAACCGGCTGTTGACGCTGTCAGCCGCCAGCGCGCCGACCAGATGGTAAGCTCCGGTTTGACGGGCGATAAGCCCTAACCTCAGGCGACTGTAATGTTGATGGGTTAAGTATGCCGGGGCTGAGGTTTCCGGCCAGATATAAAGAACCGGCTTACTGTCCGACACCGTACCCGCCAGGGAGTCATAAAGATTATAACTGTATTCTTCATTGTGGCTTTTCCACTTCTCACTGAGCGGTATCGAGCCCTGCAAAAGAGCAATATCCAGCTGTCCCGGTTCGGGGTATTTGGGCATCACTACCCAGCCGTAAGCCATCAGAACAAGGACAATTGCCAGAGAAACAAAAAACGATGTCAGGCGCTTTTCCGGGGACAATTCACGCCGAAAAACCTGCCATAACAGCACATTGACGGTAACGATGATAAACGACAACCCGTGCACCGAGACCAGCGCGACAATCTGCAGAATAACCAGGTAATAGGCCTGGGTATAACCCAGGTCCGACCACGGAAAAGCAAATTGCGACAGAGTACGGAAATATTCCATTCCCACCCAGAGAAACGGCAGGGCGATAAAACCGAACAGGGCACGAATGCGGTAAAGGCGCAGGAAAACCATAAAAACAGCCGTGTAATAAAAGGACACAATCACAACCGCTGCCAGGGTTCCCGGCGGCGTTACCATGGCCACCCAGTACAGAGAAAAGACGTTAAAGCAAAAACTGAAAAAATAAGCGGCATTGAACGCTTCCCGGCCCCTCAGCCGGGAAATAATTACCAGCGGCCGGACCAGTGAAAACCAGGCTAAAAAACCGAAATAGGCAGGGTAAAAAGCGAAAGAAAGCAAAAACGACCAGACCATCAGTTCCAGTCGTCTTTTGCGCAGTTCTACATCGGAAGGAATAATGAATCTACCAATCTTTTTCAGTATGGCAGTCAAAATCACTCGCGTATTAATAAGGATTTGCCGGTCATTTCGGCGGGTATATCCAGACCGAGAATATCCAGAATGGTGGGGGCGATGTCGGCCAGGATGCCGCCGTCCCGAAGTTTTACGTTTTTCCCCAGTCTCCCCGAGGGGTCATACAGAATACAGGGGACGGGGTTGGTGGTATGGGCTGTCCAGGGTCCGCCGCTGACCGGGTCAATCATCATCTCAGCGTTGCCATGGTCGGCCGTTATTATGGCTATGCTCTTTTGTTTCCGGACAGCTTCCATCAACCGTCCCAGACTGGTATCCACCGCTTCCACCGCTTTGCGGGCGGCGTCAAATATACCCGAATGCCCGACCATATCACAGTTGGCATAATTCAACAGGATGAAATTAAAATCACCCGATTCGATTCTTTTAACGGCGTTGTCGGTAACCAGCACCGAGGACATTTCCGGCTGAAGGTCATAAGTGGATACTTTCGGGGAAGCAATCATATCGCGTTCCTCAAGATCAAACGGTTGCTCCACACCGCCGTTGAAAAAGAAAGTCACATGAGCGTACTTCTCCGTCTCCGCCGTACGCAATTGTCGAAAATGGTTCCTGGCGAGCACTTCACCAAGGATATTTTTCAGCTTGATCGGATGAAACGCCACCTTGGCTTCGAACGTGTTGACATCAAACTGCGTCATGGTCACTACCTCTACGCGGGGTTTATCCAGGTGGATGTACCCTTTAATGTCGTTGCCGCACAAGAGATACAAAAGCTGCCGGGCGCGGTCGGAACGGAAATTGAACATGATCGCCAGGTCCAGGTCTTTGAGGCGACCCGCTCCGTTGGTCCCCAGGTCAATCACCGCCGGAACTATAAATTCGTCGGTGACACCTTTGGCGTAGGAGGTTTCGATAACGTTAACGGGGTCCTTAAAGACCTCTCCCTCACCGTAAACAATCGCCCGGTAGGCCAGGTCGGTACGTTCCCAGCGGCGGTCGCGGTCCATACCATAGTAACGCCCGCCCACAGTGGAAACCCTGCCCAGGCCGATTTCGTAAAATTTCTGAAGCACCTCCTGCATGTAGCCCTTGCCCGAAGTCGGCGGGGTGTCGCGGCCATCCATGAAGGCGTGAAGATACAATTCTTTGACACCGCACATTTTGGCCATTTTAACCAGGGCATAAAGATGGTTTAACGAGGAATGTACCCCGCCGTCGGAAACCAGACCGAACAGGTGCACCGCTTTATAAGCCGCCGCCACCCGCCGCATGGCCGTAGCCAGAACATCGTTGTCAAAAAAAACGCCATCCTCGATTGCCTTATCGATTCTCGTAATATCCTGATAAACCACCCGCCCGGCGCCGAGATTCAAATGACCCACCTCGCTGTTGCCCATCTGACCCGCGGGTAAACCCACCGCCAGTCCCGAACTGTCCAGAGAGGTAAAAGGACAACTTTCTCTCAGACGGTCGTAGTTGGGCTTACGGGCGGCGGCGATGGCGTTGTCCGCGGTCGCATCCCGCAGACCAAAACCATCCATGATACATAGCAAAACTTTATTCATATCTCAAATCAACCTGACTTTTTCCGGTCCGGTTTTTATCTCGCCTATCCGGAAGGTTCGTTCCTTTGACTGTTTAAGACTTTCCACAATGTTATCGGCATCTTTGTCTCCTGCCACCAGAATATAGCCGATACCCATGTTAAAAGTATTAAACATATCGTCCGGGTCAATGTTTCCGGCTTTTTCCAGCCAGGTAAATACGGGCGGCACCGGCCAGCTGTTCTTTTTGATTTCCGCCGAAAGACCATCAGGGATAATCCGGCATAAATTGCCGGCAATCCCGCCACCGGTAATATGCGCCATACCGTGAATATCATACTTTTCCAGCAGAGGGTGAATCAGCGGGGCATAACAGCGATGAATCTTCATCAGTGACTCCGCAATGGTCATCCCTAGTGGTTCGATAAAAGTATCAGGTTTAAGTTTGTTAATACTAAAAGCCACTTTTCGCGCCAGGCTGTAACCGTTGGTATGCAGGCCGTTGGAAGCCAGCCCGAGGCAGACATCGCCTTTTTTTATGGTTGAGCCATTGATTATTTTCTTCTGGTCAACCAGCCCGACAATAAAGCCGGCTAAATCATATTCCCCCGGCTGATAGAAATCCGGCATTTCGGCGGTTTCCCCGCCCAGAAGTGCCATATTGGCATTGACACACCCCCGGCTGATGCCTTCGACAATTTCAGCAATTACCTGCGGTTGTAGTTTACCGGTGGCGATATAATCCATGAAAAACAGCGCCCGGGCGCCATGCACCAGGATATCATTGACGCAATGATTGGCAAGGTCCTCACCAACGGTGTTATGTTTGCCGGTCATAAAAGCCAGTTTCAGCTTGGTGCCGACGCCATCAGCCGAAGAAATTATGACTGGTTGTTTGAAATTATCCAAATCAGGTTTGAAAAAACCGCCGAACGAGCCGATTTCGGACAGGACGTTTTTGCTGAACGTCTTGCGGGCTAATAACTTAATGCGCCCCACCGCTTCATCGCCGGCTTTGATATCCACTCCGGCTACGGCATAACTCAATTTTTTTTCAGGTTTATTTTTTGGCATGCGGAAATCTATTGAGGGGGATAATAAATGTCAACAATTTAAACCGGAAGGTTATTACTATAAAAAAGTTACCTTTCTATCCCGCTTAAGAGGTGAGCTATTGGCATAAATGGGTTCGTTTTGTTATTTTTTATGGGTTCCCTTTTGATATTTCTCCCTTTCTCATTTTTACGGATTCACCCATACATAAAAATCCGTCAACAAACAACAGTGATGAGGTAGTAGAAATCGTCAGGAGCACGGGGCTCCTGACCTACTATTGCTAATTGACCCATATTAAACTTATTAAAAACTCAAATATTATGAATTTCAAGAGTGAATTTCAAACTGACACGACCTGTCAGTATATGAATATAGTAAACAGAATCCAAGATATTGGATTACAATGAGTTCAAGTAGGTCAAGCCAGGGCTCCTGACTATTTTTTCCTTTCCAATCGTCGAAACCACAAGGGTTTCGACCTACCTAAGACTTTTATATAATCAAAATTAATATTTACTAAACCGGTTTGTCAATTATTTTCTAAGGCTATCGCCCGTCGTGCTCCAGCAAATCAAGGACGGCTTTGAAGTCTTTTGGTAACGGGACGTCAAAGGTCAGAAGCTCCTTGGTGACCGGATGTACGAAAGATATTTGTTTAGCGTGCAACGCCTGGCGGTCGATTAGAGACAACAACTGCTTTGCCAGCGGACGTTCGGGACCAAAAACTCCCCGGTGCCATTTTTCTCTGCCGCCATATTCGGGGTCGCCAAACACCGGATGCCCCAGGTGTGCAAAATGCACACGTATCTGGTGAGTCCGGCCCGTCAACAGGTTAATCTCCACTAGATCATAAGCCCGAAAGCGGTCAGCCAGTTTCCATCTGGTCACGGCTTCCCGGCTGGCGACATTGGTAACAATCATTTTAGTGCGGTCTTTGATGGAACGTCCGATGGGCAGGTCAATCTCGCCCTCATCCTGCGGCATGTGCCCGCACACCAGGGCATGATAGGTACGCTTGAGATTTTTAGTCTGAATCTGTTGCTGAAGCGATAAATACACTTCGTCTTTTTTGGCAATGACCAGTAATCCCGAGGTATCCTTGTCCAGCCGGTGCACTATGCCGGGTCGGTCGGCGCCGGCAACAGGGGATAAATTTTTAAAATGATAGACCAAGGCATTGACCAGGGTCCCGCTGAAATTGCCCGCTCCGGGATGAGTGACCATCCCCGCCGGTTTGTTAATCACTGCCAGAAAGTCATCCTCGAAAACGACATCAAGCGGGATATTTTCACCTTTTAAATCCGGTAGCGGCGGAGGTACGACCGTAATTTGAATCTTCTCCCCGCCTTTAAGCAGATACCGTGACGGCATCGCCTTGCCGTCAACCAGCACCCATCCCTTATCAATGAGTTTTTGCACTCGAGTACGGGTCAGGCCGACCTTCTCAAGGCCGCCCAGATACCGGTCAAGGCGTTCATTATTTACACCGACGGGAACATCGATAACAATTTCCCGGTATGGCTCCGGCCCGTCGGAAAGGTTCATGGCGGTTTTATTCCCGGTTTTGACTGCGGTGAATAAGCTGAAGCATCTCACTCACCGCCCGTTCGTAGCCGACCAGAAGCGCCCGGATGGCGATGGCATAACCGATGATAAATTCGTCAATGACCCCGAGCTCCGCCAGGGGAAAGATATTTTTATAGCTGACCCCGCGTCCGGCATAGGCCGCCATTTCGTTTTTCACGGCCTGCTGGGCGGCATTGTCGATTTTATCCAGCCCGGTCTGCGCCTGTTCCAGCGTCCGGGCTTCGGTGAAACCGGAACAGTTTATCAGCACCGCCGACGCTCCCGCCTTGTGCGCTCCCTTGATGGCGTCATGGTTCGGCTCAATAAGAAAACAGGTATTCACTCCCACTCCCCGAAAGCGCTCTACAATATCACGGTAATCAATCGGGGCGTTATTGAAATCGATACCGCTTACGGGGGCATTGCTGTCGGCATGGTCCGCCACGAAAGTAACCATCCAGGGTTTAACCTCCAGCGCCTTGGCAATAATCTCCTCGGTGGGGGGAATTTCCAGAATCAGCTTGGTCTTAACCACTTCTTTTAAAATATACAGGTCGCGGTCACGAATATATTTGCGGTCACGCCGCAATTGAATGGCGATACCATCCGCGCCCGCCAGTTCGGCCAGCACCGCCGCCTGCGCCGGGTCGGGTTCCTTGAAGCGGCGCACCTCCCTAAGGGCTGCCACCTGATCCAGATTTACTGACAATAAAGCCAAGACATCATCCTTGATAAAAGGTTTATCATCTTATAAGTACAGAATACGAATTGTGTTATATAATGTTATGCGAGATTAAATAATTAGTCAATTTTAAAAATTGCTCGATCGACAGCTCTTCGGCTCGAAGGTTATCCTTAAAACCAAGTTCGGAGAAAATGCTTTCAGCCTTTTTTGATTCCGTTATAATATCCGGTACCAGATTGTTAATCAAGAGCTTGCGACGATGCAAAAAAGACTGCCGGACGACCCTTTCAAAAAGTTTAAAATCCGGCACATTGACTTTTATCCTGGGTACCAGCTCGACCACCGCCGAATGTACTTCCGGCGGAGGATAAAAACTTTCCGGCGGGACATCGAACAATTTTTTCACGGTGAAATAAAGACGGGTAAAGATTGACAAGGGCGACCAGTTTTTGTTGCCCGGCGAAGCCGCCAGCCGCTCGGCTATCTCCTTCTGCACCATAAGAACCGCCGAATCGAGCACCTCGTAATGACGGATACACCAGTCAATAACCGGTGAAGTTATATTATAAGGGATGTTGCCGACCAGCTTGAAGGAAGCAAAGGTATCATTATCGGGGTCAAATTCCAGAAAATCAAGACACAGGATTTTAACATTGTGATATGTGGCCGTAATTTTTTTCAGACCGCGCATCAGGTCTTCATCGAATTCGACTGCCAGCACACTGGCTCCGGATTCAGCCAGCGGTATGGTCAACACGCCCTGGCCGGGACCGATTTCAATTATATTCTGCCCTGGAGCGGGATTGACCCTTTCGATGACAGCGTTGATTACCGCCGGGGCGTTCAGAAAATGCTGACCGAGACGTTTTTTGGGATGATACGGCGGCATGGTTCAGCCCTCGAACAGGGGTACCAGCTGGAAAAATTTCCGGGCGGTGCGGTCGGTTATTTTTTCTATTTCGGTGAAAGGGAGTTTCTTAAGTTCAGCCAGTTTGCGGCCCGTATAGATGACATAAGCCGGATAATTGGTCTTGCCCCGAAACGGCTCCGGGGTAACGTAAGGAGCGTCAGTCTCGAGCATCATCTTTTCCAGCGGGACCTCGGTCGCCACTCGGGACATGAGGGAATTTTTGAACGTTATCACCCCGCCCACCGAGATTAGAAAACCGAGGTCGAAAACCCGGTAGGCGTCCTGGACATCGCCGGGGAAACAATGGAAGACGCCGCCGGGAAGTTTCGGAGCGTAATCCTTGACCATCGCCACTGTT
>JAQUSF010000081.1 GCA_028715215.1 Candidatus Zixiibacteriota bacterium | reverse complement strand
CAAAGCCGGGGGCGACCGCATTGACCGTTACGCCGCGCGACGCCAGTTCCCGGGCTGTCGATTTAGTTAGTCCGATAAGGCCCGCCTTGGAGGCACTGTAGTTGGCCTGTCCGGCATTACCAATCAAACCCACCACCGAACTGATATTTATAATCCGACCGCAGCGTTGTTTCATCATATATTTCGCCGCGGTTCTGGACATAAGAAAAGCGCCTTTGAGATTGATGTCAAGCACCATATCCCAATCTTTTTCGTCCATCCGTACCAGAAGACCATCACGAGTGATGCCGGCGTTGTTGACCAATATGTCAATCCGACCGAATTTTTCGACAGTTTTATCGAATAAATCCTTTATCTGGTCAGTCTTTGTCACATCCGCCCGGAGACCGATTACGTTACCACCAATCTCCGCCGCCACCTTCTCCACCGCCGCCTGGTCAAGGTCATTTATCACCACTGCGGCTTCCAGCCGGGCAAAACGCTCGGCAATCACGCGCCCGATCCCCCGGGCGGCGCCGGTAACGATTACCGTCCTGTCTTTAAAATTCATTGACCTTCACCCTCTTATTTTACCGCCGTTACATATCCGGCAATATCTTCCATTTTATCGAGATTGACCATGACTTCCGGCTCCAGGGCTCGTTTCGCCAGACCGGTCAGAACCTTTCCGGGCCCAATTTCAACAATTTCAGTCACCTTCTCCTCTTTCAAATAGGACATGGTCTGAGCCCATTTAACCGGGGCGGTGAGTTGTTTGACCAGCAGTTGTTTGATTTCCGAGGCTTCATAAACCGGCCGGGCGGTTACGTTGGCCACCACGGGTTTTCGCGGTTTATTAAAGACAAGTTGCTGGAGATATTTTTCCAGGCCGACCCGGGCCGGTTCCATCAGGGGTGAATGAAAAGCCCCGCCGACCTCAAGCAACATCGCCCGCTTGGCGCCCTTCTCGCGGGCTACCACGAGGGCTTTTTCCACTCCGCTTTTTGCCCCGGAAATGACCACCTGTATCTCGGAGTTGAAATTGGCCGGGACAACCACGCCTTCAGCCGAAGCAATCCGGCAGACTTCTTCCACCTGTGAAAGGGATAATCCCATCAGGGCGGCCATGGTGCCTTCTTGTTGCCGACAGGCCTCCTCCATCAATGCGGCCCGGCGGATAACGGCTTTGAGGGCATCGTCAAAGGATAACACTCCGCAGACAGCCAGGGCGCCGTATTCGCCCAGGGAATGTCCGGCGGCATAATCAAACGGCGGCAGTTCATCTTTCATAACCGTCAGAACAGCCAGGGAATGAAGGAGTATCGCCGGTTGCGTGATGCGGGTTCGTTTCAACTCGTCGGCCGGACCTTCGAACGATAGCCGGGCGATATCCGTTTTCATCTCGGACGAAGCCAGGTCATAAAGACGCCGGACTTCCTCCGAACCATCGAACAAATCCCGACCCATGCCCACATATTGTGACGCCTGGCCGGGAAAGAACAAGGCTCTTTTACTCATAACTCACCATTTAATCAGAGCGGCACCCCAGATTAAACCTCCTCCAAAAGCGACGACCACGACATAATCCCCGGGTTTAATTTTTCCTTCCCGATTGGCTTCATCAAGCGCAATCGGCACCGAAGCCGCCGAGGTGTTCCCGTACCTTTCAATATTCTTGAAAACCCTTTCCGGTTCGATTTTAAGACGTTTCGCCAGGGCGTCGATTATTCTCAAATTAGCCTGATGAGGTACAAAAAGGGCGATATCCGACGACGCCACACCGGCTTTTTCCAGAACAACTTCGACCGCGTTGGCCATCTCCTTGACAGCCACTTTAAAAACGTCGGCGCCATTCATATAAATTTTGTCGGAGCCGTTATAATCGAAATCCGTCGTATAAGGATTTTTCACTCCGCCTACTTTCATCCACAGCAGTTGCCAGAGACGGCCATCGGATTTCATGAACGATGAAATCATACCGCAGCCGTTAGTCGAGGGTTCCACCACCACGGCGCCGGCGCCGTCGCCGAATAAAACACAGGTGGTACGGTCCTTATAATTCGTAACGGCCGACAGTTTTTCCACACCGATTATCAGGGCTTTTTTATGCAGACCTGTTTCGATATGAGAATTGGCGATAACCAAACCTTTAATAAAACCGGTACAGGCCGCCACCACGTCAAAAGCAACGGCGTTGGTCAACCCCAGCCTCTCCTGAATAAGGCAGGCATTCGAAGGCAGACGGTAATCAGGAGTAACGGTACCGCATATAACCAGGTCAATTTCTTCCTTTTCGCACCGGGCCATCTCCATAGCCCGCATGGCGGCTTGCACCGCCATGTCCGCAGTCGTCATATCGGCGTTGGCTATATGTCTTTCTTTAATACCGGTGCGGCTGGTGATCCATTCGTTGGAGGTATCGACTATTTTCTCGAAGTCGATATTAGTCATCAGTTGCGGCGGGGCAAACGATCCCGTTCCCGATATTCTGGCTCTTATCTTTTGACTCATTATTTTTTCCGAAATGATTGTTTATTAATTCGTCGCGGATGCGCTCATTCACTTTTTTAGAAGCCATTTCGACAGCCACGACAATCGCATTGGTGATAGCCCGGGCGCTTGACGACCCGTGGCAGATAATAACAACCCCGTCCACTCCCAGAAGCGGCGCCCCTCCGGATTCGGCGTAATCGAAAGCGTTGTTCATGCGCTTCATAAACGGCAACAGCAGCATGACGCCGAAACGGGAAAAGATATTGGTCTGAATCTGCCGTTTGACCGCCTTGACCATCATGGGCTGAATCGACTCCGCGAATTTTAAAAGAATATTGCCGGTAAAACCATCCGTCACCGCCACATCAATCGTGCCCGACAGGATATCGCGGCCCTCGATATTGCCCACGAAATTTATTCGGGAATCCTTAAGAATCTTGCGGGCATTGAAAATCAATTCGTTTCCCTTGCTGCGTTCCTCACCGATGGAAAGAAGGCCTACCCGGGGGTCCTCGCGGTTGAAGACTATCGAGGAATATACCGAGCCCATGACGGCAAATTGCGACAGGTGAACGGGCTTGCAGTCGGCATTGGCACCGGCGTCAAGCACCACTGTCGGCTGTCCGGTACTGGTGGGAAAGACCGTCGTAATAGCGGGGCGCATAACTCCCTTGATTCGCCCCAGCGTCAACAAAGATATGGCCATAACGGCGCCGGTATTGCCCGGAGAAACAAAAGCATCGGCCAACTTCTCCTTAACCATTTTCAGGCCGAGAGAGATGGAATTATCGCGGATACGCACCCCGTCGGTTGCCGATATATGCATGGGTACTTCGGCTGAGGCGTGTTTGACGGTAATATTCGCCGGAACCTCGGGGATTCCCGACAGGTATTTGTTTATCAGTTCGCTGTGACCGATTAAAATGAGATTTAATTTCTCACCCAGTTTCCTGGCGGCACCTATACCTCCCTGTATGATATCACCGGGACCGCCATCAGCCCCCATCACATCGAGTACTACCGTATATTTCTGGTCAGTCGGCACTGCCTTGAAATCATCCTAAATAATACGCTACTCTTCTTTAACCGTAATAACCTTACGTCCCTTATAGTAACCGCAATGGGAACAAATATGATGCGGCAACTTGGGTTGATGACAGTTGGGACATTCGTTAACATTGGGTGGCGACAGTTTCCATCCGGTACGACGCTTCCGTCCTCTGGTCCGAGAATGTCTTCGCTTTGGTAATGGCATCGATAATTCCTTTGAATCTATTGGTTAAACAAATTTCTCAATCCCCGCCAGCGCTCATCCGGTTCTTTCACCCGACAATTACAGCGGCCGGTATTCAGATTCATGCCGCAACGGGGACACAACCCCCGGCATGTTTCCGAGCAGAGCGGTTTCATCGGCAGAGCCAGGATTAAAGTCTGATAGACGATATCCGAAAGATCAACTCTTAATTCATCACCCTGGTAATAAACATAATCCTCATCATCAACAATGTCTTTATCCTTAACCGCTGTCCGGTTAGCCGAGCAGATGATAAAATCAGCGGTTTCATACAGTTCTGTCAATGTTTCTTCCAGGCACCGCGAACATTCCAGCATCACCCGGGCGGTTATTTTACTCCGGCAGAAGTACTCTTCGCTGGATTTCTGAATGGACAGGTCTATAAGAACGCTGATAATCTTCTTGACATCATCCCGAAACAACCTCACCTGAGATGGTTCGATATCAAGCAATTCTCTGACCGGGAAATCTTCATATTTCCGCAAATCCAATATCATAGCCGAAAATAATACGTTACAGGAGGCTAAAAGTCAAGAATTTAAACAATAAGGACAATATCCCTTCAGCCAATTACTTATCCTGCTTATCTAAAAGCCGGAAACTCCGTTACCCCTCTTTAACTAAAAAAGAATAAATCCGGTTCCCCTGAAAAAAAACCGGCTGTATAATAACAGCCGGTTTAACCAAAAAAATATATTGGTACTTAGTGGGTTTCTTCGTAAATTTTGATCCGGTTGGCGGCTCGGGCAAGAGCGGCCCGAACCGAAGGCAGGTCAATATCCGTTTCACCAGCCCCCGCTGAAATTAATCTCTTTTTTTCTCTTTCATAAGCGGCGCGGGCACGCTCGATATCGATTTCCTCGGCCTTCTCAACGGTATCGGCAAGAATGGTGGCCAGGTTATTGGAAATCTCCAGAAAACCACCCGATACGGCCATGATACAAACCTGGTCATGTTCATCTCGAAATTCTATTTTACCCGGCATCAAAGCTGTTATCAGGGGGGCATGCTGGGACAAAATACCCAGGTAACCCTCGGTTCCCGGAACCACCAGGGATTTAATCTCCCCTTCAAAGTAAGACTTTTCCGGCGTTACGATGGAAAGATGAAACATAATCGTTATCTCTTTGATTGTTCGTATCTTTCAAGGACTTCATCAAGGGCACCGGCCATAAAGAAATGTTGTTCGGGAATATGGTCGAGCCGGCCTGAAATAAGTTCATCAAATCCCTTAACCGTATCCTCCACTTTAACATAAACCCCCGACCTTCCGGTAAACGCTTCCGCTACGAAGAAGGGCTGGGAAAGAAAACGTTGAATTTTCCGGGCGCGTTGAACTATCAATTTATCTTCTTCGGACAGTTCGTCAATACCCAGGATGGCAATAATATCCTGCAAGTCTTTATAGCGCTGTAGAATCTGCTGCACCTGCCGGGCAACCCGGTAATGGTCTTCACCGACTACTTTCGGGTCCAGGATACGTGAGGTCGAATCAAGCGGGTCAACAGCGGGATACAAACCCAATTCCGCAATCTGGCGCGAAAGCACGGTCGTGGCATCAAGATGTGAGAATGTGGTAGCCGGAGCCGGGTCGGTCAGGTCATCAGCCGGTACATATATTGCCTGAACCGACGTAATCGAACCGGATTTGGTGGAAGTAATCCTTTCCTGCAGGGTACCCATTTCGGTACCTAGAGTCGGCTGGTAGCCAACCGCTGAAGGCATCCGGCCCAGGAGAGCCGATACCTCGGAACCGGCCTGGACAAAACGGAAAATATTATCGATGAACAGCAGTACATCCTGGTTTTCCTCGTCCCGGAAATATTCCGCCATGGTCAGACCGGACAGGCCTACCCGAAGGCGGGCGCCTGGCGGCTCGTTCATCTGACCGAACATCAAAGTGGTCTTCTTGATAACACCGGATTCAATCATTTCACGATACAGGTCGTTACCTTCACGGGTCCTTTCACCCACGCCGGCGAATACCGAGTAACCGCCGTGTTCGGTGGCGATATTATGAATCAGCTCCTGGATAATAACGGTTTTACCGACTCCGGCGCCGCCAAACATACCCACTTTACCCCCTTTGGCGTAAGGTTCGAGAAGGTCGATAACCTTGATGCCGGTTTCGAACATTTCCACCCGCGTTACCTGATCTTCGAAGGAGGGGGCGGGACGATGAATCGGCCGGCGAGGCGTCCCGGCGAGCAGGGGTTCTTTGTTGTCAATTGTCTCACCAATAAGGTTAAAGAGCCGCCCCAGGGAATTTTCACCCACGGGAACGGTGATGGGCGAACCGGTATCGATTACCTTCATTCCCCGTACCAGACCGTCGGTCGAAGCCAGCGCCACACAGCGGACAATATTGTCACCGATATGCATGGCCACCTCCACCGTCAGGTTTATACCCCTGGTTTCATCTTTAATCTTGATGGCATTTAAAATGTTCGGGAGACTATCGGTCGGGAATTCACAATCGACCGTTGGACCGATAACCTGAACAATTTTGCCGATATTTTCAGCCATTTAACATACTCCAGTATATTTCAATTAACTCATTATCAAAGTTCATCAACCCTTAAGGGCATCCGCTCCGGACACAACTTCCAGAAGTTCCTTGGTAATCTGAGCCTGACGGGCCTTGTTGTAATCCAGGGTCAAGTTGTAAACCATTTCACCGGCATTCTTGGTAGCAGCGTTCATGGCAATCATCCGGCTGCCGTGTTCACTGGCGAAAGATTCCACCAGGGCGGTTACCATCTTGGTCGTGGCATAGCCGGGCATGAGCGCCGCATAAATTTTTTCCGCGTTCGGCTCAAAAATATAATCCTTCAACCCGTGCGACAGTTCGTTGGTTGATGTTTTAATCTCGGGTCGTGCCACCGGCAGATACTTTTCCAGGGAAATCCGGTATTTAACCATCGAAATAAAGCGCGTGAACAGCAGACTGATTTCATCGGTTTCACCGGCGACAAAGCGGTCGGTCAGAAATCTGACCATATCGCGGGCTTTATCATAATTCAACGACCCCCCCCAATTACCGTAATAATTGACCACCGGCCAGCTGCGTTTCTTGAAGAAATCATTTCCCTTCTTACCGACCGTGATCAGTTCCACCTCGGTATCCTTATGCTCGTTCAGCCAGTTCTGGGCATGGCGGACGATATTGGAATTAAAGGAACCGCACAAACCCCGGTCGGAGGTAAAAATCACCAGCGACCGTTTTCTGGGCTGACGTTCTTCAAAATAGGGATGAATGATTTCACCGATCGAACCGGCCGCCAGTTGGGCAAGCATCTCATCCATCTTTTTGCTGTAAGGCCGCGATTGCTCCACCTTCTGCTGAGCCCGCCGCAATTTGGCGGCGGCCACCATCTCCATGGCATTGGTTATGCGTTTGGTCGATATAACCGACCGGATACGTTTTTTTACTTCGCGAAGAGTTGGCATTTTTTATTTCTATTTCCCGTTATTCAAAAGGCATATCCTATTATAAAGGAAAAACCGCCGTGTTTCAAATCAACCGCCCGGCCGTCATCATAAATAAAAGCGACCTCATCAGAAGGAATCGAACCCGGATCCTCGACTTTCTTGAAAGCTTTCGACAGGCTTAAGGTATAACGAATATCAAAGAGAGCCTTACCTCCACCCAGCCCGACATCGAATCCCAGACCAAAAATAAATCCCAGATTGACGCCGGTGGCATTATAAATATCCGCTTCCGAAGCCAGCAGACCGATGTTGTCATCGCTTTCCGCCTTAGCCGCCAGTTTTACAGCCATAACCGGTCCGGCAAAAACACCGGGCTTGACCAGGCCCGGCATGGGGAATTCATATTTGAAAAGGACCGGTATTTCAAAGTAGTCCATCTTAACCTTCATGGTGTCGATAACTCCGAAATTATCCACCAACCCCCTGGTGCCCTTCTGAGAATAAAGCCCTTCCGCCTGTAAAGATATTTGCGGTGACAAATGCATACGAAGATAAACACCGCCGATAAAACCCCGCTTGGGGAAAGAGGTTTTTTCGATATCGTTACCAAACATACCGGTAGAACTGAAGCCCAGCTTGGCCCCGAAATCGAAACTCATCTGGGCCAATGACGGTCCCGCTACCGCCAGACTCAAAACCATCAGGATAAACCCCTTTATCAGCAGTTTCTTCATCGTTCCTGCAAGAAAGTCCTTAACAAACGGACTCTTTCATCCTTAATCCCCTACTCGGTTTTAAATTGCGCTTTGAATTCCCTGACCGCCGCTTCCAGATGGGCGTTCATGTCATCCGAGATAATCTTGTCCTTACTCAGAGTATGTTCGATATCCGGATATTTTTTATCACAGAAAGCCAGGAACTCGGTTTCAAACCTGGAAATGGCCGAAACCGGAATGCTGTCCAGGTGTCCTTTGGTACCGGTCCAGATAACCATGACCTGATGGGCTACCGACATGGGTACATACTGACCCTGTTTGAGCAGTTCCACCATACGTTCACCGCGCCGGAGTTGTTTCAGGGTACCTTCGTCGAGGTCCGAGCCGAACTGAGTGAAAGCCGCCAGTTCACGGTACTGCGCCAAATCCAGCTTGAGTGAACCGGCTACCTGCCGCATCATTTTCACCTGGGCGTTGCCGCCCACGCGGGACACCGAGATACCGACATTGATACCCGGACGGATGCCGGCAAAGAACAACTCGCTTTCGAGGAATATCTGCCCGTCGGTAATCGAAATCACGTTGGTCGGGATATACGCTGAAACGTCGCCGGCCTGGGTTTCGATAATGGGCAGGGCGGTCAGGGAACCGCCGCCTTTTTCATCGGACAACTTCGCCGCCCGCTCCAGCAGACGCGAGTGACAATAAAAAATATCACCCGGGTAAGCTTCCCGTCCCGGGGGACGACGCAGAAGCAGCGACAACTGGCGGTAGGACTGCGCCTGTTTGCTCAGGTCGTCGTAAATCACCAGTACATGCTTGCCGTTATACATGAATTCCTCGCCCATGGCGCATCCCGCATAAGGGGCGATATACTGCAACGGGGCGGGGTCGGTCGCCGTGGCGCTGACGACCGTGGTATATTCCATGGCTCCGTACTGGCGCAATACTTCCACCACCTGAGCAACGGTCGAGGCTTTCTGGCCGATTGCCACATAAATACAATAAACATCGGTATTTTTCTGGTTAATGATGGCGTCAATCGCCAGGGCGGTTTTGCCCGTCTGACGGTCGCCGATGATAAGCTCGCGTTGGCCGCGGCCAATCGGTATCATCGAATCAATCGCCTTCAAACCAGTCTGAAGCGGTTCCTTCACAGGCTGACGCTCGATGACGCTCGGGGCGCGACCTTCGATCACCCGGCGCTTGTCGGTGACTATCGGTCCCTTGCCGTCCAGGGGCTGACCCAGAGGGTTAACCACCCGACCAACCAGGGCTTCACCCACCGGAACCGAGGCTACCTGGCCGGTACGGCGAACCGTGTCGCCTTCATGAATGTCGGTATCGGAGCCGAAAAGCGCCACCCCGACGTTGTCCTCCTCCAGGTTTAAAACCAGACCCATTAAATCACCGGGAAATTTTACCAGCTCGGACATCTGTACGTCCTCGAGACCCCACACCCGGGCGATACCGTCCCCAACCTGGAGAACGGTGCCCACTGACTCCATCTCCAGCTTGGTTTCAAACTTGTCTATCTCTTTCTTAATTACCGATGATACTTCTTCAGGGTTAAGACCCATCATCGTACTCCTATTTTAACAGTCACACTTTTTATTCAATCTATCCGTACCGATAAACTTCGTTAAATGAAGGTTATCAGCCCCGTTGCCACAGGGCGGTACCACAGCTTTCAGGAATCGCCGCCTCAGGCCACCTTGACTCTTGCCAGTCTTTCCCGAATCAAATCCAGCCCATGCCGCACCGAACCATCGATTATCTCGTCATACATAATCACTATCATCCCGCCCAGGATAGACGGGTCGATTTTTTTATCGATCTCCACCTTCAAACCGGTTTTCCTCTCCAGTTTCGGTTTCAGCTCATCGTACACTTTCGGGTCGAGTCTGACGGCGCTGATAACGGTCGCCTTGATAATGCCTTTTTCAGCTTTGAGAAGGCGGTCGAATTCATCGATTATATACGGCAGAAATTTAATCCGATGCTTGTCAATCAGAATAATCAGAAATTCGATAAAAATTTGTTCCAGCCGACCGCTGAAAACGGTTCGCACCAGGTGATATTTTTTCTCATCGGAAACCTGGGGAGCCGTCAAAAAAATAATCAGCGACCGGTCTTTTCTGATTAATTCCTGCAATCCCCGGAACTGTTCGTCCGCCTTTTCTACCAGCTTCTTTTCCTTTACGGCTAAAAGCAGAGCCCGGGCGTATTTCTTGGCCACTTCATGCGCAATCATTTATCAGGCGTTCTCCAGCTCCTTGATATATTTTCCGATAAGCTCACGATGTTTGGCATCGTCGAGTTTTTCCCGGATAACTTTTTCAGCGGCGGTCATGGTAATGCGCACCATCTCATCACGCAACTGCACCTTGGCTTTGTCGATATCGCGCTCCAGGTCGGCTTTTGCCTTGGCATGAAGGTCCTTGACCTCCTTCTGGGCATTGGCTTTGATTTCGGCGGCGACTTTCTTACCATCGTCCACGGCTTCGACCAGCTTGACACGGCGTTCGCTTTCGATATCGCGAAGTTTGGCTTCGTATTCCGCGGTCAATCGCGCGACTTTGGCTTTTTCTTCATCGATCGCTTTAAATTCCTCGATGATTTTATTGCGCCGCTCTTCCATCAGGGCTAACAGCGGTTTCCAGGCGTACTTTTTCAGGACCCAGATGGTAAGGGCAAAACCCAGGGCATGCGTTAATAACTGTTGCCACTGTATTTCAATCATTTATTATTCCATTTTTTAATTGTTGCGGTAAACGTATATTGACATTTCCGACAATTAACCGAGCTTACCCATCGCCATAAAAAAGGCAATCAGGGCATAAATGGTCAGAGCCTCAATGAAAGCGGCGCCGATAATCATCGCGACCTGAATTTTCCCGGCCGCTTCCGGTTGACGTCCCATCGCTTCCATCGCTGAACCGACCGCCCGACCGATACCATAAGCAGAACCAACAGCCGCCAGACCCAGCCCGAGCGGGGCGGCCAGTGCCAACATCGAACCAAAATGTTCCATTTTTCCTCCTAATAAGGTTTACTTAAAAAAATATTTATTTTCTTCTTCACTCTCCTCAATGCTCCGCGGCATGCTCTTCATGGGGCAGCATCAGGAGTATATAAATGGTCGATAACAATGCAAATACCAGGGCCTGTACGGTGGACAGAATCAATCCGAGAAAATAAAATGGAAATTGAAGCGGGATGCCCACCGGCGAGAAAGAAATCAGGGCTACCCCCAAACCGACAAAAACCGCAATCAGAACATCTTCCCCGGTAATATTGCCGAAAAGTCGCAACGCCAGACTGAGCGGTTTGGCCAGTTCTCCTATCAAATGCAGGGGGAACATCAACGGTACCATACACCAGGTGACCACATCACTCGGGCTCCCGGCCATGTGATGCAGATAACCCCCAATACCCTGTCTGCGGATACCGATATACTGAACATACAAAAAAACCATGATGGCCATCGAGGCCGTGATGTTCAAGCTGGTCGACGGTGAATGCCCGCCGGGAATCATGCCCAGCCAGTTAAGGGCTAGAATATAGAAAAAAAGCGTCCCGACGAAGGGGATATAGAGCTTGGCATCTTTACCCAGAATAGAGTATATGAAATTATACATCCCCTCAACCAGCATTTCCACGAAATTCTGAAGCGGACCGGGAATCATCCGGCGCCGGGCATAGACATGGGTGGCGACCAGGCACAGGAAAATCGCCACGGCAAATGCATAGATTACATTTACCCAGGTTTCAAGGACACCGTGACCGATGCCGTATTTTTCAAGGAAAGTGACAGCGCTGGGCAGATGTTCCACGCCACCGTGCCCGCCTTCTTCACCGTGCCCCCCACCAGATGTTACCTGGAGAACCGGCCCCAGCCAGAAGAAAAGAATTTGAAATAATTTATTCACAGTGACCGGAATCATAAAGCTCCCTGAAGATTTTTATTGGTCTTGCCGTCTTTGTTATCCAAACCCAGGATTGCCCGCCCCAGCATTTTCAGCACTATCACCGCCAGAAACAGAGAAAAACCGATTAACAAATGAACAGGATCAAATTCCTTAACGGTTAAAAGAAAATATCCCGAACCGTACAGCAGGGGAAATTTTATCAAACCCAGACCGACAGCCCTGCGGATATCGATTTTATCAGGACGTATCACGGTGGTTACCAACTGCGCCAGAAATATCAGGTTAACAAACCCCCAGACGGCGCCCGAAAGTATTGCCAGGGTTGGGTAGACGCCAAAATAATATATCCCGAAAGGGAGAAATATAAGAAGGATGACAGCTGAAGTTCTCAGGGTGCGGCTGATAAGGTCAAGTCCCATCGTTGTGCTTGTCTTTCTTTTCTTCCAACGCCTGATATTTTTTAATAATCAGATACGTTTCCCTGGCGGCGGCGCCAAAGCCCAATATAATTCCCACCATTGTCAAATAAGGCTCCGTATCAAGCCAGCCGTCAGCCAGATAACCCATAAGGAAACCGATAATCGGCGCTACCAGAAATATGCCGGGTATGGCTGCCAGCAGAGCATAAGAGGCCAAATTTGAATTTTTTTTTTATCCGGTGAACCACGCAAAAGGGTCATACAACCCTTCCTATCATTATATTAAGACGCCAATATAAGATTAGTATAAACAATGTCAACCGATTTTTTAAATTTCAGTGCCTTTTTAAAAAAATCAAGATGAATGAAAAAACCTTACTGCAGTTTTAAAACACTATTTATAGTATTATCAGACAAGAATATAAGGTTTTTTCAGGATATGTGTTCATAAAAAAATACCTGTAATTTTTTGTGATTGTTTTCACTTATAAGGCTATACTATGAAATTATCCAAAAATCCTTTATAATAACCATTATATGATATTACCGGACTTTTTAAATACTTGCTAGTTCCTGTCTTTCCTTGTTATACTTGAAAAAATATTATCTCAGAATTTGAAGGAGTATCTTTTTTAATGAAGAGAATATTGTTAACCGTGGTTCTTCTCACAATTCTTACCACCGGATGCGGCGAGAGTAATAAAACTAAAACCGATGACCAGCTTGAAAAAGCCCGGGCGATGCAGAATGAAAACGATATTCTCTGTCGGCAGGCGGCTGAAAAACTTACCGCCATTTTCGGCGGCGAACTCAAAGGTGAGCTAATAAAAGCCCTGGGTGAAGGCGGCGCGGTTAAAGCTATTGACGTCTGTCGGGTAAAAGCTCCCAAAATATCCCAGATTTTCTCAATTAACGGCGTAAAGATTAAACGGGTAGCGGAGCGTTACCGCAATCTCGACAACCGGGCGACGGTCGAACAACTGCAGGTCCTGGCGCAGTTCGCCGACAGGGCAACCGCCCCGGAATATATCGGACAATGGACCCGCACTGACAGTATCGAAACCTATCACTTTTATAAACCCATTTACACCGAGCCGTTTTGTTTAAACTGTCACGGTGGTCTGCAGACTTTGGCACCGGGTGTTATCGATGCCGTGCGCCGCAATTACCCCAACGATAAAGCCACCGGCTTCCAGGCCGGGGAACTTCGCGGCATGTTCATAGTTGAGATCGACTGGCCCGAAGGCCGGGGATACGCCGAAGAGATCGTTGATTTTCAGATGTGATTAAACCCATAACAGCCATTTCTTCTAATAAGGACAAAAAAACCGTATGTTAATAACATCAAAACTTATCGAGGATTCTGTCGGACCTGAATCAAGAACGAAGAAAATATCCCTGGAAATAACCGGCACCAGCCATCATCCCACTTTAATTTCAAAGAAAAACAATCACGAACTGGTGGCAATCGGCACGCGTGAGTACATCAGTGAAACCACGAACGCCCTAAGTAATGATATAAAATTCATATCCAACGATTTCGTCGATATCAAATTCGAATATCAAGGCGCCCTGATTTTATGCGATAATTCCAGGGGGAAAATATATATCCACTCCGACATTCTCGGTCTTATCCCGGTTTACTGGCAGGTATCCGAAAACACCATTAGTATCTCCGACAGCCTGTATCAGCTTTATTCCGCTTGTCCCGGCGAGGTTGATGAAGTCGGCGTGATAGAATTCATGCGTTTCGGGTACACTATCGGTCAGCGAACTTTTTTCAGAAACATCAAATGTCTCCGGCCGGGCGAGACCCTGCGTTTTGACTATGACTCCAACACTGTCGCCCTGCGGGACCTGAGCCACCTGTGGAAAGAACCGCTGCGGTGGGAACGGAAGAAAATAATTGAAGTCGGTTGCGAACTTATGACAGAAGCCTGCCGGCCGATGGCCGATACGATGCTCATGATTTCCGCCGGTTGGGATTCACGGGCTTTACTGGCCGGCGCTTTTGCAGCCGGAGTGGGTGATTCCATAAAAACCTACCATCACGGTGACCTGGAAAGCCGCGAGTGCCGAATTGTAAAAAAAATGACGGCACGATGTAAACTGCCGCTCATGCTGCATCAGATAGAACCAGCGGATTTTGACAATGATTTTTTAGCTCGAAGATTCCAGATATATAACAGCGTTGTCTTTCCCCACTGGCATGTTGCTTCCCGTATGACTACCGATTCCGGCCATAAAATAGAGTCGGTAAGCGCCGGCATAATTGGCGAGAATATCGGTGGTCATTTCGGTTCACCAACGATACTTTCGGGCTGGAAAAAAATAGCTTCGACTCTTACTTCCATGTTGAAAGCTCCTTCTTTCCATTCTCCCAAAAACCCCCGGGAAACTGAAAATCTCCTTGAAGTCACGACTTATTTCCACCAATCCCCCTATGATATCCCCTGGTATATCAAGGCTGAAATCTGGCAGGAAAGGTTTTCATCCATGCATGAACAGGTGAACGGTGATATTGAACAGACCATGAACAGATATCTTCAGAGAGGCATAGAAACCCGGGAAGCTATAATCGAAG